>NZ_SUTM01000001.1 GCF_015062935.1 Methanobrevibacter sp.
GAAACAATCCGTCAGTATATTGAACGGCAACGAGAAAAATAATATAATTAATCAATAATTTTCATTTGAAATGATTACTTTTCAAATGCTCTCTCACTTTCTTTATATAGGTGTTGTTTTCTAATATATTAAACATGTCAAGTCGTATTGATGAAAATAACTATCATGGGGGAGAACAAGATGTAACTGAAGCAGTCAAGATTAGATTATATCCTACAGATGAGCAGAAAAAGATAATTAATCAAAATATTGGAAATAGGGGTTTTATTTGGAATAAAATGCTTGTAAAAATCAAATATGAAAATGTGAAACCCACTCAGAAAACATTAAACAATATTCTCAAAGAACTAAGAAGTGAATATCCGTTCCTTGAAAAAAGTGAATCCAGCAGCCGACAGCAGGTTTACCGGGATCTTATAAAAGCATATAATAAACATAAGAAAGAAGGTGCTGGATTTCCCAAGTTCAAATCAGAAAAAAATCCCAATACCTCATTTAGAATACAAGCCAACAACAATAACATCCACTTAAATGAACGAAAAAACAGGATACAAATACCGACAATCGGTAAAATCAAATTCAAAACCAGTAAAGAACATAAACAAAAAATACAGGAATCCAAAATCAACAACATAACAATCAAACACGAAAATGGCATATACATGGGAATAATAAACATAAACACAATAAATACTCCCTTGAAGTACTGTTTTGAAGCCGTTGGCATTGATATGGGTATTAGAAGACCATTAACCTGCAGCAATGGTTTAAAAATCGAAGAATTTGATTTAACACGAGAAGAGAAAAACGTTAAATATTATCAGCGTGAAATGAGCAAAAAACAACCGGGAAGCAAAAATTATTGTATAGCTCAAAAAAGATACTGGAAAGCATTGAACAAGAAAATCAACAAGAAAAACGACCAATATCACAAAATCACACACCATATAGTAAAAAACAATCAGGTAATAGTACTAGAAACACTAAACATAAAAGGATGGTTTAAAAATAAGCATTGGGCTCCAAAATTACAACGCATATCATTATACGAGATAATAAGACAACTAAAATACAAATCAGAGCGAAACAATCGTAAAATAATTCAAGTGGGAAGATTTTTCCCTTCAAGCCAAAAATGCAGCAACTGCGGATACCAATACTATGATTTGGAATTGGGTGAAGAAGATTGGATCTGTCCGGTATGTGGAAAACATCATGATAGGGACTTAAATGCAAGTATTAATATAAAAAATGAAGGATTAAGATTAATCCTAGAAAAAATAATAAAGACAATTTCATATTTGGGATTGTCATGGCCTGCGGTGCGCGGGTATCGGCTCGAAAGTATTAACATTCCACTCAACAAAGAGTATGTTAAAAAATCGAGAATCCCCAACTTCTTAAAAGTTGGTGGAAGTTCAAAAAATCGACCTGTACCATTGAATAGATTCCAAATATTACAATAATGATATATAAAAAATAGGTTAAGGTTTTTGGAAGTTTATTTTCAACTTTTCTAAACAGTCCATTAATATTCATACCCAGATGGATTCCCAGCAGTATTAAACATAAATAAGCAAGGATTTTGTGAAGATAAACTGTTGTTAAACTTCCAATATTCAAAAATGTCAATATCTCTTGGCTGGATAGCAAACCAAAGATCATGGTTAGGATAAAGACAATCATAAACACTACATTAATGATTAAAAATGAACTTCTTTTTAGGTTATATTTTCCTTTTGGAATTGCTTTGATGTATTTTCCATTTAAGATTAGATGGACAATAACTAATGCAAGTAAGCATACCGACTATTTCATGTATTTGTGGGGGAAGATATACTTTTGAAAACTCAATCAGCATTAATATAAACATTAGTATGTCTATGATTATCTTTTTCATCAAATCACTAATATCCTAAACCTTTTAACCAGTCTATTGTTTGCTGTTTTCCATCGTCGCTTCTGGCGGTTTTTCCGTCTAGTGCGAGACCTTTTGTATTGACTTTTGCATTTGGCAGTTTTGTCTGTATTGACGGATATGTTCCGGCATCCCCTGATCCTTCATGGGTGTTGAATGGGATTACATTTTTTCCGTTGAAATCATATTCTTCCATGAATGTGTACATTATCATTGGAAGGTCTCCCCACCATATCGGATAGCCTATGAATACTGTGTCGTAGCTATCAAAATTATTGATTTTATCCTGAATCTTTGGTCTTGCGTTATCGTTTTTTTCTTTTTGTGCAATATCTGTACATTCATCATATTTTTCAGGGTACTTATCTACAGGAACTATCTCAAAAGAGTCAGCTTTTAAATATTCCTTGATATATGATGCAACCATTGCGGTGTTTCCGACTTCTACATTACCGACATTGTAGTTTTCACCGGTTCTTGAAAAATAAACGACCAGTACTTTGCTGTCGGTATTGTTTTTGTTTAAAATATCGTTTGCTTGCGTTTCAGCATCAGTGATTGCAGTTACTTCACTGATTCCCAATCCTAAAACGATCAGGATTATTGTAAATAAGATGATTTTCTGATTCATGTTATCACTTGATAATATGTTGATACTTACAACATTTATATGTTCTGTTTAGTTAGGAAATCAGAAATACTATTTCCGATTTGTTGAATCAAATGGAAAACAATTGGATGAAGTTTCTAGGATTTTTGAAGAGAACATTAAACCTTCTGTAGACACTATCTTCGAATTAAGTGAGGTTAACAAGGCTTTGGAGAAGGTTGATAAAGGTGGCTCTAAAGGTAAAACTTTAATTAAAATCGGAGAATAATTATTTTCTATGATTTTCATAGGATGTCAAATATTCATCCAACAAATCATACAATTCCTTTTTGGTATTCATTTTAAAAATGCGAGGCTTGATTTCATAGCTTCCCGGAAGGTTTTTCAAATAGTATGCTGCATGGCTTCTCATTTCGGGAATCGCTATTTCTTCGCCTTTTAAATCAACCAGCAAATCAGCATGCTTTTTTGCCATGGCTATTTTTTCATGAGCACTGACTCTTTCAGGTTCAATTCCGTTATCGATATAGTCAATGCATTGCTTTACAATCCAGGGATTTCCTCTGATTGCCCTTCCAATCATTATTGCATCACAGCCGGTTTCATCAAGCATCCTTTTGGCATCGTAGCATGTCCAGATGTCACCATTTCCAATAACGGGTATTGAAAGTTCATCCTTAATCTGTTTAATTAATGACCAGTCTGCAGGAATGTCATATCTGTCTTCTTTGGTTCTTGGATGTACTGTAATGGCTGATGCTCCGGCATCTTCAACAATTTTTGCTATTTCAAGTGCATTGATGCTGTTTTTATCCCATCCGCTTCTGATTTTAACGGTAACTGGTATGGGCACTGAATCAACAACAGTTTCAATTATCTCTTGAGCTTTTTCGGGATCTTTTAAAAGCGCGCTTCCTGCTCCGCTTTTAATGGCAACTTTTCTGACAGGGCATCCCATATTGATGTCGATGATATCGGGGTTCATGTATTCATAAACGAATTGTGAAGCTATTTTAAATGATTTCGCTTCCGATCCAAAAATCTGTTGGGAAATTGGTCGTTCTTCTTCGGTCATATAAAGCATTTCTTTGGTTTTGCGGTCATGATACATGATTGCTTTATCTGAAACCATTTCTGTTTCAATAAGTCCGCAGCCCATGGATTTAACAATTCTTCTAAATGCGGAGTCACATATTCCTGCCATAGGGGCTAAAACAACTTGATTGTCTATTTTAACATTACCAATTTTCCACTTCATACTATCAACAAATTTTTACAATATTGTTATATATTATATAATTTAGTTTTTAAGTAAAATAAGTAATGGGTAAATTTTTTATTTTAAAAAAAGAAATAATGGGACTATTTAACCAAATAGTCCATCAAATAATCCTTTTACAGTATCAGTGCCATTTGTATTGTTTAGAATGTCTGATACTTGTGATTCATAACTGTTTTTATCTCCTTGCGCATTTTGAACTTGCTGAATAGCAGTTGCAAGGTTTTCAATGTCACTGTTTGTAATGTTAATGTTATTTACGACAGTGTAATTATTGATTATGTTTACAATAGTTTGGTGATCTGTTACATTGTCTTCTTTAACGGTTTCTTTAACATCATCAACTAATTTTGATACTTTTTCAGAGCTAACATTTGAATTTTGAACAACTTCTGCCTGGGTGTAAATTTCATTGTTAGCTGCTTCTTTTACGTTTTCAGGAATTTCTACATTTGTAGCTACTTCATATGAATTCATAATTCCCGCAAGCGCAGATTCTCCAGTTGCTGTCACAGGACTTGTTACATAAACATGTCCACTTGTAATTCCAGCTGATTTCAATGCAGATAAGTACATGTCCCCTGTAATTGTAGTTATTTTTGCTTTATCAACACTGACTTGGAGTTTTGCATTATCATTTAAATCAACCAGTGCAGATGAAAATATTTGATTTGATCCGTAAGTTTTTCCAGTTATTGTGCTTGCAATTTTATTCACGTCACTTGCTGTTATGACTTTTGAATTTGCATTTTTCAAATCGGCATTAGCCTGATTTTGGAAAAATGTGTCAACAGTATTTTTGTAATTTGCATTTCCATATGTAGTTTCACCATAAGTGACCACTACAGAGTCCGCTTGGCCTGAAAATCCTATAGGGATAATCATTCCAACTAATATTATAGATAAAATAACAATACCTATTGTACTCTTACGCATATTATCACCTCTTTATAATAGCAAATTTTATTTGGTGTTTTTAGTATTTAAATGTATATTATTTGTGGATGTATTTTTTTAAATTTTTATAAATATTGCTGAAATTCAATAATATTTATATGTTTTCAAATCAAATTTAAACTTATAGTAATTCTATTACTATTGTTCAATTTTAATAGACTAAAAGGAGGTGAAAATACGGTAAAGTTAAATAATCGAATAGTATTTGCATTATTGATTTCTATATTGCTTCTGTTTTCTGTAGGAAGTGTTTTTGCAGGAGATAATGAAACCATATCTGAAGTAGTAAGTGCTCCAATTGATTCAGATGGAATAACGTCGCAGGATGATGTAAGCCAACTTCAGGTTTCTGATGATTCAGTTTTATCCGCAAACAATAATGTCATTAACATTGTTGATGTAAGGGATTCGTATAATGAAAATTCCAAAACATGGGATGAAGACGGATTTACCTTAGCTGGAGCTACCGTAAAATTATATGACTCCAACCATAAGCTGATTTCAACTCATACCACTGATTCAAAGGGTAATGTTGCAATTAAAAACTTGGGTTCTGCCAAATATTATGTGGAAGTCAGTTATTCCACTTATGAGACTCAAAAGCTTGATGTCATTGATTTTACAAAAAACAGTGGTACTGTAACCATTAGGGACATAATGTTCACTCCGGATATCTTATTGCTTGTTGACTATAACTCCCACAATGAAAAGGTAGACGTGCTGATGAACATGTCAAGAAGGGTAGCTTATATCAGTACAACCGATTTCGACAAGTCCAGATCATGGCTGGTCGAATATGCTCAGTTTATGCATATTGATATGTTTTCAGAATCCGCATACAGTGTTCTTACAGGACAATACCTAAAAGAGCTCCTGGCAGAATCACCTGCTAATGCAAGATATAATGTAGCTTACACATTCAGTGTATTCTCAAAACAGATCTTGAATAATACAGGTTTGCATGTTGTCGGTGCTTCTCCTGAGAACAATACTTACGATACTATTGAAAATACATATATCGGTTCTTATTTCCAGGCAAGAGACATTGCGGAATCAGATATTCTCCAAAGCAATATGAAAAATTATCTAGATTATGTTCGTTACTTAATCAATCCATCTAAATATGCAGATCCGACACTTGATGAGGATAACGCTCCATTGATGTCACCTGAATGCGGATTTTATCATCCTGATTTGGGAATGTATACTTTGGTTCCTGAAGGAAAATTAATCAACAGCTGGATTCGTGAAAATCCGGGTTATACTCATAGTTCAGACGGTAGTTTGAATTGGATGACTGAAAATTATGTTGTTTGGCTGACTGAAACATTGGATCCAACAGCATTGTTTAAGAAGTTTGAAAATGATTATATTGACAAATTCCATCCGACAAAACCATTCATAGCTATCGCTTCATACTATGGTGGTGAAGAAGTGTCCGATGCATTAATCAGAGGTTATGAGGCTAATGGCAGACCTGCTTTCAATGTATTTAAAACAGGAACTCAACCGCCAATGTCTTCAATATTAAATAAAATCAATAATCTCTCAAAAGTTGGAATATCTGCTGTAAATTCATTATGCAGCTGGTCACTTGACTATGCTAACGGTACTGCAGAACCTGATTTGACTGATATTGATTTACATGTATTAAAAGGTATTGTGGAAATATCTGAATACAGTTATAACTCTGAATTGGGTGCACAGGTTGAATGGACTTATATGGTTACATATCCTAGTTTTGAAGGGGTATTCGGTCAGGTTGCATTGTCTTGGGTTGACAGTTTCGGTAACTCTCATGTGATTCAGGACGGTGTTGACAAGATGGTTAAGTTAAACTGCAAATGGGCTGATTTACATGACTTGAATAATTCAGATAAAAAAGTTGCAATTATGCTTTATAACTATCCGCCGGGTAAAGCTGAAATTGGTGCTTCATACTTAGATGTATTTACTAGTGCTTATGATTTACTTCTTCAATTATATGCTCAAGGTTATGACATTGGAGGTACAGTAGAGTATTCCAACTACTATAACAACACCTATCAATTCCTTATCAATTCAGAGAATAATTATCAAATCAATGGGTCATTTACTCACTTGGTTTCATTATACAATTTGACTAGAATTATTTTCGATATGAACAATAAGGGGTCATGGGCTAGCGGTCTGCTTGAGAAATATGTTGAAGAAAATTGGGATGACTTGATGGCACATCATCAATTGATATCACTTAAGGACTTTGAATATTTAACTTCAGACATTAGGGATTCCTTGTATTACAACCTTACCGGCTATTGGGGTGACGGTTTAGGTCCTGCAATGGTCTATAAAAACAAATATATTGTAATTCCTGGTGTTTGGTTCGGTAATGTATTTATCACTTTCCAACCTAGTAGGGGATGGGAAGAAGTCCAGGATTATCACAGTTTAGTTATTCCTCCGCACCAACAGTATGTTTCATTCTATAAATGGATGGAAAAAACTGCTAAAATAAATGCTATTGTCAGTATGGGTACTCACGGAACATTGGAATGGTTACCTGGTGTAAACCTTGGTGCATTTCCGGGAGATTGGACATTTGAGTTAACAGTAATTCCTACAGTATATCCTTATATTGTATCCAACCCTGGTGAGGCGATGGTTGCACGTGATAGAAGTTCTGCATTATTGATTACTCACATGACTCCTGCAATGGTTTCATCTGAGTTGTATGGTAATTATACTACTTTAAAAAATTATATCAATTACTATAAAGAACAGATGTCTCTTAACGTTACTTCCAATGCGGATGAATATAAAAGGATGATTGTAGAATTAGCTCCTGAATTAGGTTTTAGAAACTTTTCATCCAAAAACGAAACATTCCAAAACTATATAGATGATTTGCATCACTATCTGGATGACATGGAAGATGACTTCAACACTTATGGTCTTCATACTTTAGGTAAAGTGCTGGAAGGTTATGAATTGGCTGAAGAGGTTGTTACTATCGTAACTTCCCAAACAAAGATTTATGACCAGCTGGTAGAATTTTTATATCCTAAATTGAAGGGACTGAGCTTCTTTAAGGACATGCAAAAGAACTTCAAGTACACAAAAGAAGTGGATGCTATAAAAGCATTCATGATGAATTATTCAAATTCATTAGTCAATGGAAGTTCTGCCAAAGACCTAAATAAGAAATTCGGAATTGAGGAAGGCACTGCATTATATAATTCAACACTTTATTGTGAGGACATTATTGCCAATATCAAAAATAACAACGAATGGAATGCAATCATGCTTGCATTATCTGGACGTTATGTGAAATCAGGTTTATTCGCTGATCCATCTTATGGTGATTCAATACCTACAGGATTCGACGGTTATGCTTCCGACCCTACAAGAATGCCATCTCCAGCAGCTTTTGAGTCTGCTGTTAAAATCGTTGACATGCTTCTGGCTAATTACTATGAACAGCACGGTAAATGGCCGGAGTTAACTTCATTAATCTTATGGGGTACAGAGATATCCAGGACTGAAGGTATTGGTGTTGCTGAATTCCTATATCTTTTAGGTTGTAAACCGGTTTGGGCGGACAACGGAAAAGTACTCGGCGTAGAACAAATTCCATTAAGTGACTTAAACATAACTTTAAATGACGGTTCTGTTGTAAATAGACCTAGAATAGATGTATTTGCAAGTATGGTTACAAACAACAAGGATTGGATTACATGGATGTTAACTGCTATTAATCTGGCTGTAAATGCTACCGGTGAGGATGAAACCAACAACTATGTTATAAAACATTATGCTGAAAATCCTACTTTGGATAGATTATTTGGTCTTCCAGGTAATGTATTAGAAGGAACCGGTATGTCAAATCTCTTGCCAAACACTGCAGACTGGAACATTTCATCTGTAAACGAATATGCGATGGACATATATTTAAGCAAAGTATCCTATTCATGGACATTGGATGCAAAAGGAAACATCGTTGTTAAAAACGAAAAAGAGAATTACAAATATCTGCTCGAAAAAGTTGATGTGATTACTCAAAACTTCGACAGTTCATGGAGATTGTTCGATTCTGATGATTACTATGACTGGTTCGGTGGTTTATACAATGCTGCAAATGTATTGAAAGAGAAATCCGGTAAAGGTAAACCTGATACTGCATTCTTTGATATTAGGAACAAGAACAATTACATTTCAAGAACCTATGAACAGGAAATTGATTTCGAAATACGTAGCAAACTCTTAAATCCTAAATATTATGGAATATTATCCAAAACCGCCGGAGGTATGAACTCTCTTGCATCAAACATGCAGAACATGTACGGATCTCTAGTACTAAGCGGTGAAAAACTCAACAAGGAACTGGGAGACCAATTGGCTCAACGTAATCTTGAAGCACTTGCCGGTGCTAATGACCCTACTTTAGCTCCTGCAGCACAGTCCATGGCAGGTTGGCAAATATATATGGCTGATCAAGGACTTTGGGACGGTGACGCATCAACAGTTCAGAAACTAGTCGATGCATATATGCAAAGTGTAATCGAATACGGTGTAGCATGTTGTCACCATACATGTAAGAACCTTGCATGGAATGCAAAAATCATTCAGTTAAGTTCTCTAACTCCTGCACAAAAGCAGAAATTCGCAGAAATCCTTGCTCAAGCAACAAACACAGATCCATTATACCAAATGGATGAAGATTTCAACAAACAAGGTAGCGAAGGTAACAATAACGGAAATACTGGTGATGGTGATGATGGTCAGCAAAAAGCCAATCAGCTATCAAACAGTACTTCTCAGCAATCAGAATCTGACGGATCAAATGCTGGCGGTCAAACCGCAGTCGGTGATGACCCATCTGCAACTGGAGATGCTAAATCTGTAGCAGATTCCCAAAATTCACAGGATGCTTCATCCGGAGGAGACGGTGCAGGTGGTGCAAAATCATATGAACTTTCTGAAAAGTCAGCATCCAAATCTGCAAGTTCAACAGAATCTAGTATGCCTATATTTGTAATTATTGCAGTAATTATCTTGATTGCAATATTCCTGGTTGGGTATGTAAGAGATAGTAAAGACGACGAATATGATGATTATTAATTTAATCATCAACTTTTTTTATTTTTTAGTTATTTTTAAATATTATATTTTATCATATCTAATAATATAATGAAAATTTTTAAAGTTTGATTTAATAAAAATTTTTAAGAATTTTTTAAATTTAAAATGATGAGGTATAATAATGGTTAAAAAAATTAATATTATATTAGTTTTATTGCTTTTATTCATTTCCATATCTGCAGTAAGTGCGGCTGATGATGGAAACATTACTGAATTGGCAAGCAATGAAGCTATTCAAGATACATTACATGTATATGTTGGTGAAGATGTCAGTTATTCTTCGGATAGTCTTGACGATGTTGTGGCTATCGATGAATCTGACTTGGAACTTTCTTCATCTTCATTTACAATCAATGACGGTAATTACAACCAATATTTTAGTTTTGCAACTGGCCAATTGTCTTCTTCTGATGTCAAATCTGGCGATACTATAATTTTAGACGGCACTATTCAAAAAAAGAATTTCATTTTCAATATCCCAGTAAATATTATCGGATCTTCTTCAAATAATATGAAAAATTCAATGATTATTTTAAGGAATGGGGCTTCTAACAGTACTGTTTCTAATTTGCATATTGATAATGCCATGGATGGAAAATCTGGAGTTGTTTTAGATTCCGTTAGTTACTGTACAATTAAAGATTGTACTATAAAAGTTACCAAGGCTAGCTCATATCCAATTTCAGTCATTAATGGCGCAAATTATAACAATGTAACTGGAAACAATTTAAAGGCTTATGGTCTGACATATGGTCACGGTACCAGATCCACTCCTGGATTGATTGTAAGCGGGTCCCACTATAATTATATAGCTAATAATTATGTTGAAGTAGATGATGCCAATGGTATATATCTTTCAAGTTATTCCGGTAAGAGTACTGATGGACTTGTAGTGAATAATGGTGGTAATTCCAATTTCAATATAATTTATAACAATACTGTTAAATGTAATGATGAAATATTGCCTACTTCATGGAGTTACAATATTCAGATAATGGGTAACAATAATACTATTAAATCCAACACTGTCTTTAGGGGTTACAGAGGTATTTCCACTTCAGGTGCAGGAAATATTATTGATGGTAATATAATTAGCGTTGCCGGTTCTGATTATACTAATCCTGGTGTTGAAACAGGTGGGGAATATGGTATTGTAGGGGCTTATTTCTCAACAATAACAAATAATATAATTACTGGTAAAATCATTTCCACTGGTGGAGGAATCTCTGCTCTTGACAAGTCAGTTGTTGAAAATAATTGGGTTAATGTTACTAAAGTTGGTAAAGGTATAAATGCTGAGGGTTCAAACATCATAATTCGAAATAACACTGTATTCACTGTGTCTGGTTCAGGTATTTATCAACAAGGTAAATATTTCGGACTTATAGTTGAAAATAATAACATCACTTCCGAATCTGGTGTAGGTATTTTAATAGATAAGGAAAACTCTAAAAAAATGCCTTCAAATGTTACTGTTATCGGAAACACTATCAAAACTGGAAATAAAGTTGCTATTGATGCTAGCAACGTTGTGGTATCATCCTCAAATATAGACCCTAAATCCAATAATGTTTATGGAAAAATTATTATGAGTCCCGAAGGGATTATAGATACATCCAAACCGGTATACATTTTTAAGGGAAATACAAGTATTATCACACCGGACAATATTAGGGAATACATTAATGCCAATGGTGATTTAACATATAATGTACATGATGGCGATACATTAGTATTTGAGGGAACATTTGATAATGAGGTAATCTATATTAATAAACGCGTTAAGATAACTGGTGATGATCCTATATTTTACAATTCCACATTTAAAATAACATCTGGTGGAGTATTAATTGAAAATTTAACAATCATCAATAATAAAGCAAATAGGGTAAATGCGTGGGGTATTTTCACAAATCAGGCGAATGGTGTTAGAATCATTAACAATAAAATCACTGTCAGCGATTCTAAGGCCGCATATGCAGTTTATGTTTTAGAATCAACAGAGGTTGAAGTAATTAACAATGAATTAACTTCTGAAGGGGACTTTTTAACATTTACTTTACTTTCATATGCTTCTGAAGACTGTACTTTTGCAAACAATACTATTAAAACAATTGGAACCGGTGAAGTATACTCATTTACACCTGAAAAATGTATTGACGGTAATGAAATAACTGTTGATGGAAAACAATATTGTATTGATGGTAATGAGTTATTTATTGACGGTAAATCTTATTGTATTGATGGTAATGAGCTGACTATTGATGGCAGGTCTTATTGTATTGATGGTAATGAGTTGAGTATTGACGGTAAGACTTATTATTTTAGTGAAGGTCAAAATTTCACTATTGAAGGTAAGACTTATTGTATTGACGGTGAAGAGTTGACTATTGAGGGTAAAACTTATTGTATTGATGGTAATGAGTTGACTATTGACGGTAAGACTTATTGCATTGACGGCAATGAGCTTTGCATTGACGGCGCTGAATACAGCATGGGTGAAGCACATGTCATTTCAGAAATTTATCAAACTTATGGAATTTTATTATTATACTCATCAAACAATAATATTTCTGGAAATGACATAAATGCTACATCTAAATTAGATTCTGTATATTCAACAAATGACTCTCAAAATTCTGTAGTTGGTATTGACTCATACTTCAACACTCACAATAATGTATTTTCAAACAACACTGTCTACATAAAGGCTAATGACAATTACATTTATGGTATGGGTGTTTTAGGATATAACACTGGTCACACTGCTCCGGCAGGCCAAGGTGCTTCCAACAACACATTTGTAGGAAATAATATCTCTCTTGAGGGTCCGTATTGTACTACTGGATTGATTGTAGGAAGCTCATCTGAAGAAACTATTTTGAAAGACAATGCTATTGACTTAAAATCACCTGTAGGTTATGGTATTACTTTAGAGATGTCTCAAAAGTCAACCATTGAAAACAATAATGTAAACTTGAATTCAGATGCAGTTTATGGTATTGATTTAATTTCATCCTCTGATAATGTCATTAATAATAATACTATTGCAGGTGAAGGTAAGCAAGTTTATGGCATTTTGATTTCCAACGGTAAAAACAATGAAATTACTGATAATGTAATTAAAGCTAAAGGTAATGGTGAAAGTTTAACCTTCAAAGTCCTCGACTCTCTTGGAACAGGCAATGCGGGTATTTGTCTTATGGCTAATTCAACTGATAACAAGATTGCCGGTAACAACATCACTTCAACTACAGGTTATTCAATTTTGGTTGGCGATATAGCAACTTCAAATGTAATTTCCGATAACTATCTTGAAAGTGAAATAGGTATTGGAAATAATGCAATAAGCAGCACCAAGAATAATGATGTTGCAGATAACTATGTATATGTAGCTGAAATATTATCACTCAGCACTCCTAATGTTGTATATCTTGGTGTTGGCGAGTTTTCAGTAACATTGGATAAAAGCATGGATGGAGCTATCGTAAAATTCTATGATAGTGATGGTGAATTGTTCACCCAATCAGCAGTCTCAAATGGAATTGCCAAGGCCAAATATCAGTTCGATGAAACATATGCTCCTGCACAGTATTCATTTAAAGCAATAACTTCAAAAGAGAATTATAAAACCATAACTTCCGAATTGAAATTTTCAGTAATTAATGGAAACATTGTTATTACTGTAAAAGATGTTTCAATGGAACAGGGTGGTTCTGGAAACTTTGTTGCTACTGTTTTGGATGAATTTGGAAATCCAATAGCTAATGCAGATGTTGTATTCAACAGGGTTAGTTCAGTAGGCAGACTTAATGTTTTAGGACATGCCGTCACTAATAAAGAGGGCGTTGCAACATTCAAGTTTGATGTTCCTGCAGAATATGATCTTGAAGATTATAATATAGTTTCCAGTGTTGCCGATGTGGATAACTATAATGATGCCAACACAACTTCAGTTTTAACTGTGGTTGAAAAATTAGCTATTACTGGAAACAAGGCTTATACTGTATACTATGGAAATACAGTAACATATAAAGTTAAAATATTGGATGCAAATAAAAAAGCGGCTGCTGGAAAATCAGTGACCTTCAAAATAAAAGGCAAATCCAAAACAGTTAAAACTGATAAGAACGGTTATGCATCTTATAAGGTTAAATTGGCTGCAGGTTCATATACAATCACTGCCACATGCGGTCTTCATAAGGTATCCAACAAGATCACATTCAAGCCTACAGTAATTGCCAAAAGTGTTTCTAAAAAGAAAGCAAAAACCATTAAGTACACAGTTAAAGTTCTAAACAATAAAGGCAAAATCTTAAAGAACAAAAAAGTTACATTTAAGGTTAAAAATAAAAAATACACTGCAAAAACCAATAAGAAAGGTATTGCTACTTTAACACTTAAAAATTTAAAAGTGGGTAAATATGCGGTATCATCTACTTATGGTGGATGTACAGTAAAAACTACATTAACAATTAAAAAATAAGGGTTTTTAACCTTTATTTTACTATTTTTTCAATGTTATTTTAATTAAATTTAAATAATTTTAAAATATAATATTACTCAATAGTCATTATTTTTTTTCAATTTTATTAGACTATTTCTAAATTTATATATAAATGAGGTGAAATAATTAGGTCAAAAACTTTATTTGTTTCATTAATCATGTTATGCTTCGTAATGTTATCTGTTGGAGCAACATTTGCTGCAGATAATGCTACTGATGTTATAGCTATTGATGATGAAATAACTATTGATGAACCGCTTGCGGTTGAACAAGATGTTCAAGATGTAAGCGCAAATGAAAGTTCCGCAGCTGTAGTTACTCCGGAAACTATTGGTCAGTATATAGATGATTCTGGTCAGTTGTATAAAAATGTAACTGCAGATGAAATTGTATTTAACGGTACTTTTAATAATTTGAATTTAACTGTTGAGCGTCCTATTACATTAACCGGCGGATTTTTCAACGATCCAAACTTTGAAATTTATTCCAGTGAGGTTATATTGAGAAATTTCTCAATTATTCAAAATAAAGGTGTAAATTCCATTTTTGTTGCTGGAAGTGAAGAAAATCATACTTCTGATGTTTTAATTGACAATGTAAATATTGTATTTACAGATGACCAAAGCGGTGCAGGTGCAATTCCTATTGAAGTAATGTATTCTGATGATTTCATGTTTAAAAATTCATTTATTGCATATGGTGGTAGAACCAACGGTTATTATAATAATAATGCTGTTCGCATAACCAGTTCAAAAAATGCAATAATTTTTAACAATCAAATATTTGCAAACCTTGTTTCCGCTTCTGTTGGCTGGGCTGAAGAGCCTGCAGGTTCTGGTAATTGGGTAAGTGCTCCTATGAGTGAAGCAATTGTTATTAAAAATTCTGATGGTGCTATTTTAGATGGAAATTTAATAAATGTTACATATGGAAATGTTACTGGTGATTGGGATACAATTTATACTGTAGATGTATCTGAGTCCGATGATGTTTTAATAACCAATAATGAGATAATATCTGATGGTTTCTCTTATATTTATGGTATAATCATATCTGGTGATGATTTCACAATCAGAGGTAATAACATTACTTCTACCGGTGTATTATATGCTAACGGAATCGATATTGAAGGTCCTGCAACTGGTGTAGTTGAAAACAATAATATTGATGTTAGTGCTGTAAACAGTGCTTATGCTATTTATTCTGGTATGAATGGTAAAACTGTTAGTGCTAACTATACTGATAACAATATCACAGGTAAAGCTTACAATATCTTTGGTTTCTCTTTAGGTGATGTTGAATCCAATGTTAAAGATAACTTTGTTGATCTTGAAGGTAATTATACTACAGGTCTTGCTGCTAGAACTGATGTTTTAAATGTAGATGGCAACAGATTTATTTTAACTTCTTCTGAAGAAGGTAATGAATCTGTCCAAGAAGGATTTGGTGTTGAAGCTAGAGGTATTCTTGTAATTGCTGGTAATGCTACTATTGCTAACAACACTATTGCAACTAATGGTAAAGGTGTTGTATTATCTGGTAAAGGAACTTCTGCTACTTTAGAAGGTAACTTCATTAATGTTGTTGGTAATGCTGATAAAGATGCTTATGCTCTTTACGCTGATGAATTAGCAAGTTTAATTGTTAACAATAACACTGTTGACTATCAGGGTACTACTAACGGTACTGGTGTTAATAATGGTGTTTATGTTTACAACACTACTGATGCTAGAATTACCGGTAATACTTTTACTTTGGATTTGGTTTCCAGTTATGTTCCTTGGTTTGAAATTCCTGCTGGTTCCGGTAACTGGACATCTTTCCCGGTATCTGAAGGTATTGTTGTTGATTCCAGTGAAGCTGTTCAGTTTATGAAAAATAATGTAACTGTAACTTATGGTGATGTTGTAGGTAGTTATGATACTATATATGCTGTTAGCTTTAAGAATTCTGATTATGCTTTGATTGAAGGCAATAAAATTGATGCTAAAGGTCATACTCACATTTATGGTATTATTTTATCCGGTGATAACTTCAATATAGGCGCTAATACTATTACTGTTGAGTCTGATAATTATTATGCTAATGGTATTGATATTGAAGGTCCTGCTACCGGTGTTGTATATGATAACACTATTGATGTTACTGGTGTAGAGTCTGCTTATGCTATTTATTCTGGTATGAATGGTCAGAATGTATCTGCTTTATATCAAAACAACACAATTACCGGTAAAGGTTACAATGTATTTGGTATGTCTTTAGGTGATGTTGAATCCAATGTTAAAGATAACTCCATTATATTGGATGGTAATTACACCACTGGTATCGCTTACAGAGGTTCTGGCATAAATGCAACAGGTAACTACATTGTCTTAAGTTCAACAGAACAAGGTAATTTAACTGTTTGGGAGAATTTCGGTGTTGAAGCTGTCGGTATTAAAGTTATTAATGGTACTGCTGTAATTGAAAACAACACTATTGCAACTCCTGGAAAAGGTATTCACATAGAAGGCGCTGAGACTGATGCTCACATATTCGATAACTTCATAAATGTTGTTGGTAATGACGATCAAAATGCTTATGCTATCTTTGCTATTGATGCTGCATCCTTATTCCTTAATTTAAATAATATTGATTATCAGGGTGCTACTAAAGGTACTGGTGTTAACAATGCTGTTTATGTAAACAATGTTACTGATACTTCTATTATAGCAAATAACTTTACTATAGATTTAGTTTCCAGCTATGTTCCTTGGTTTGAAATTCCTGCAGGTACTGGTAATTGGGTATCTTTCCCAATTAGTGAAGGTATTGTTATTGAAGATACTGTCAATCCTGTATTCTCACTCAATAAGGTTGATTTAACCTATGGTGATGTTGTAGGTTCTTATGATACTATTTATGCTGTTGACGTTAAAGCTGATGATGCAATTATTTCTGATAACGAAATCAATGCTAAAGGTCACACATACATTTACGGTCTTATAATTACCGGAGATAACTTCACAGTTGAAGCAAACAACATTACTGCTGAGTCTGATAATTATTATGCTAACGGTATTGATATTGAAGGTCCTGCTACTGGTAGTGTATACAACAACAATATTCGCGTTAATGCAACAACCTCTGCTTATGGTATTTATTCAGGCATGAACGGTCAAGACACTACTGTTTTATATGACGGCAATTATATCTTTGGTGTCGCTTACAATGTATTTGGCATGTCTTTAGGTGATGTTGAAAGCACAATTTTGAACTCTGAAATCATTGCGGATGGTAACTACACTACTGGTATTGCATACAGAGGTACTAAACTTACCATTAATAACACATCTATATTAGCATTTGGTTCAAATGTAGGTAATGAAGCTATTTGGGAAGCTTTCGGTGTTGAATCCGTAGGTGTTAAAATTGTAAACGGTACTTCTGAAGTCACTAACAACCGTATCATGACAACTGGAAATTATCCTGTCAATGTTGGAAACACTTCCGCTTCAGTTCATGATAACAACTTAATTGGTTTGAAATACATTGGTGATGAAGGTGTTGCTAATGCGGATAATGCAGAAGTTTACAACAACATTCCTGAAATAGGAAATAAAACTGCTGTTGTTATATCAATTACTGAAGTCAACGGAAATTGTGAAGTTTCAGGTATATTAAAAGAGATTAATGGAACTCCAGTCAGTTTCTATGAGTTATCCTATACCTTTGATGGTGTAACCAAACCTGTCAAAACCGATGAAAACGGTACTTTCAAAATTACTGGAATTGGCAACGGTAAATTGGACTTATTCCTTGAAGAGGACAGCCACTATTTAGCATCTGATGTTGTTTCACTTACATTAACTGATATTGCTCCAGTTAAAGAACCTACAACTGCAAATATCACTATCGGAGATTATGAAATCGGTAAGGATGCTAATGTAACTATTGACATTCCTGGCGCTACAGGTAATGTTTCTGTCATCGTCGACGGTGTTGAAACAATTGCACCATTAGATGAAAACGGCAGTGCTGTTGTTACTATTGAAAATGTTACTGGTGGTGAACATTCCATTGTAGTAATCTATACTGGTGATGAAACACATGCTGCTGCATATAAGGTTGAAAACATTTTCTTAGAACAATTTGACACTAGATTTGATAATTTAACTGTTGAAGGTTCCGGATATATTGATGGTGTGCTTGTAAATGCATTAGGTGATCCTATTGCTAACGCTACAGTAGTTTATATAGCTAACGGTGTTGAATCAAATGTCACAACTGATGAATATGGTTGGTTCATATTCAACGTTACTCTTGATGCTGATGTAACAATCAGTTATGCTGGTACAGATGTTTACATGCCAACTGAATTGTCCATCAAATTGCAGGATATGGCTCCTTCAAGGACTAATACTTCCTTCAATAGTGCTGACTTTACACAATATTCTTGTGATTTCTATGAAGGAGAACGTGGTGGAAACTTCACTTTCCAACTCTTAGATATGGCCGGTAATCCTCTTGCAAACAAAACTATTTACATTGGTTATAATGGTGTAACATTAAACAGAACCACTGATGAAAACGGTTATGCAAATGTTCAGATTAACCTGAAAAACGCAGGATTATACACCTTTGTAGTAGTATTCCTAGGTGATAAAGACTACAACGCTACCATGGCTGTACACAAAGTTACTATTGAAAAGAAAACAACTTCAATATCTGCAAGCGCAAAAACATTTAAAGCTACTGCAAAAACCAAAAAATACACAGTAACTTTAAAAACCATCAAAGGATCATCCATCGATGGAAAAACATACTTAGCTGCAGGTAAAAAAGTATCCCTTAAAATCAATGGTAAAACCTACACAGGAAAAACCAATGCGAAAGGTCAAGTAACATTCAGCCTTAAAATAACCAAAAAAGGCAAATTCACCACTAAAATATCATTTGCTGGTGACAAATCATACGAAGCCTCAAGCAAATCTATAAAAATAACAATTAAATAGAGATTTTTATCTCTATCTTTTTTCTTTTTTTATTAAATTCTAAAAATTTACCTTGCACATGTAGATGGACTTATTCAAACATTAATTTTTTTAGAATAAGTATAATTATTATTGAAATAATATCTAATTAAACAGATTAATTTTTGTTAAATTATAATTTAATTAATCGTTATTGTAATTATATTGATGGTTTTTCGAGTGGTGTTTTTCAAAAAAATTTTTAAAAAAATAGAATAAATTAGCATATTGCTAATTTATTTCATAGCGTCTTTAACTCTATCGAAGAGTCCTTTTTCAACATGTTTAATTTCATCACCGCTGACTTCGGCAAATTCAGTAAGTATCTTTTTCTGTTTTGAACTTAATTTTTTAGGAACAACCACAGTTACAGTAACGTACATATTTCCTCTTCCTGAATGTCTAACAGAGTTCATTCCCTGACCTTTTAATTTAAATACGGTACCACTTTGTGTTCCTGAAGGTATTTTAAATTCAACTTCTTTTCCTTCAATAGTAGGAATGCTAATCAAATCACCTAATGCAGCTTGAGGGAAACTAATTTGTTGGTCTAAGTATAAGTGATCGCCTTCACGTGTAAAGTTTCTATGTCCTTTGATGTGGATTGTAACAATTAAATCTCCTTCAAGTCCTGGTGATTCACCACAGTTTCCTTCACCTGAAACTCTTAAGTGGTTACCTTCATCAACACCTTCTGGAATTTCAATTTTAATTGTTTTGGATTTTCTTTTACTTCCTTTTCCGTGACAATCATCACAAGGGTCTGTAATTATCTTTCCAGTTCCTCCACACTCTCTACATGGTCTTACATTTACCATTTGACCTAAAAATGTGTTGCTGACTTCTTTTATTTGTCCAGTACCGCCACATTTAGGACAGGTTTGAGGGTCGGAACCTGGTTTGGATTTAGAACCGTTACATGTTGGACATAATTCACTTCTGGTAATCTTGATTTCTTTGTCACAACCATTGAATGCTTCTTCTAGAGAAATTGGTACTTCAGTGTAAATGTCTGAACCTCTTTGAGGACCTGCTCTTCCTCCACGGCTGCGACCTGGTCCACCGAATCCGAACATTTCAAATATGTTTCCAATATCGAATCCTTGGAAAATATCCTCAAAGTTCACGTTTTGATAGAAATCTTCAGCAGTAAATCCATCCATTCCGGCATGACCGAATTGATCATATCTTTGACGTTTTTCTTCGTCAGACAAGACAGCATAAGCTTCACTTACTTCTTTAAACTTATCTTCAGCATCTGGTTCATCACAAACGTCTGGATGGTATTTTCTGGCTAATTTACGATAAGCTTTTTTAATAGTCTTTTCATCCGCAGTTTTATCTACTCCAAGAACTTCATAATAATCTCGCTTGTCTGCCATTTATTCACCTTAAAATAATTTTAAAAAAATAATAGAAAAAATAATAGTTTTATCTATATTGTTAGTTTATTTGATTCTGATTTTATATATTTCCTAACAATGCAATAAAACTATATTATTTAATCTAGTCTTTTACTTCATAGTCTGCATCAATTGTGTCATCATCTTTGTTGTCTTGAGCACCTGAGTTAGGGTCAGCTCCTGCTTGTTGTTGAGCTTGAGCTTCTGCTTGTGCTTGTTGGTAGATTTTTGCACCAATCTCTTGAATTACATTTGATAATTCATCAGACTTTGATTTAATGGCATCAATATCATCGCCAGCTATAAGTTCTCTTAATTCAGCTACAAGTCCTTCGACTTTTGATTTTTCATCTTCAGATACTTGATCTTTGAGTTCGTCTAAGGTTTTTTCTGAAGTGTAAATTAATGAGTCTGCGTTGTTTCTGATTTCGATTTCTTCTTGTCTTTTTGCATCTGCTTCAGCATTCATTTCTGCTTCTTTAACTTTTTGTTCGATTTCTTCATCAGATAATTTAGTTGAGGAAGTAATGGTAATTGCTTGTTCTTTACCTGTTCCTTTATCTTTTGCAGTTACATTTATAATACCGTTAGCGTCAATATCGAAGGTTACTTCAATTTGTGGTACTCCTCTTGGTGCAGGTGGGATTCCTACAAGTTGGAAACGTCCGAGTGAAGTGTTGTCTGCAGCCATTTTTCTTTCCCCTTGCAATACGTTAATGTCTACAGATGGCTGATTATCTGCTGCTGTGGAGAATACTTGACTCTTTTTGGTAGGAATAGTAGTGTTTCTTTCTATTAATGTAGTTGATACTCCTCCTAAGGTTTCAATACCTAAAGATAATGGAGTTACATCTAAAAGAACGATGTCTTTAATTTCACCAGCTAATACTCCTCCTTGAATAGCTGCTCCCATGGATACACATTCCATTGGGTCAATACCACGTTCAACTGGTTTTCCTATGAATTTTTCTACGTATTTTTGAACGATTGGCATTCTGGTAGGTCCACCAACTAAGATGATTTTATCAATTTCAGCTCTGGTCATTTTAGCATCATCTAATGCTTGTTGCATTGGTTTTCCAGATTTTTCCACAATGTGGTCAACTAATTCTTCTAATTTTGCTCGGGTAAGAGAGATGATTAAGTTTTTAGGAGTTCCGTCACTGCCCATTGCGATGAATGGTAAGTTAACTTCAGTGGTTGTGGTAGTGGATAATTCAATTTTTGCTTTTTCAGCAGCTTCTCTTAATCTTTGTACTGCTTGATCATTATCCATTAAGTCAATACCTTCTTGTGCTTTGAATTCATCAGCTAAGTATTTGATTAATACGTTATCCATATCGGTACCACCAAGTTGGGTGTCTCCGCTGGTGGATCTTACTTCAAATACTCCTCCACCGAATTCCATAATGGTTACGTCTAAGGTACCTCCACCTAAATCGTATACCATAATGTTCATGTCATCTTCTTCTGCTTTGTCAAGTCCGTATGCTAAACTTGCTGCAGTAGGTTCGTTTACGAGCCTTACAACATCGAGACCTGCAATGGTTCCTGCGTCTTTTGTTGCGGTTCTTTGGTTATCGTCAAAGTATGCTGGTACGGTAATTACAGCTTTTTCGATTGGTTCACCTAAGAAGGTTTCAGCATCTTTTTTAATTTTTTGTAAGATGAATGCAGAGATTTCTTGTGGAGAATATTGTTTTCCGTTTACAGTTACTTTGTGATCAGTACCCATGCTTCTTTTGATAGCGCTGATTGTATTTTCTGGGTTGGTAACTGCTTGTCTTCTTGCTGGTTCTCCAACTAACATTTGACCATCTTCAGTAAATGCAACGTAACTTGGGAAGGATTTACCGTATTGGCTTGCTCCTTCAGCGGAAGGGATTGTAGTTGGTTTTCCCCCTACAAGCACTGATGCTGCTGAGTTACTTGTACCTAAATCAATTCCAATAATTTTTTCTTTTTTAGTATCAGACATAATTATCACCTATTTTTTTTTCATGAATTATATTAATAAACATTATTTTTTACAAACAATAACTTTTGAGTATTTTAGAACTTTATCCTTATACATGTAGCCTTTCATTAGTTCTTCAATGACGTAGCCGTTTTCCACATCATCGGATTCCTGTACCATTAATGCTTCATGTTTGTTCAAATCGAATTTTTCACCTTTTGCATGAATTTCTTCAACGCCTTCTTTTGTTAATATGTCTTTAAATTTATTGTAGGTAAGTTCTATACCTTCTCTTAAGTTTTTGTCATCTTCAACTTCTAAAGCTCTACCGAAGTCTTCGTAACAGTCTAAGAATTCTTTGATAATATTTTCATTGGCAAATTTGATAATTTCTTTATTTTGTTTGTCGGTTATTTTTTTGAAATTTTCAAAATCTGCCTGAAGTCTTTGAGATAGTGAAATGTATTCCTGGGTTTCACTTTCCTGTTTTTCAAGGTCTTCTTTAAGTTTTTCAACTTCTTCATCTTTTTGAGCTAACTCTTTGAGAAGCTCCTCATATTTTTCTTGAAGATCTTGTTTGGTTACTTCAGTTTCACTTTTATTTTCGTCAGTCATATGTACACCTTTTAGGTTTTTTAGAAAAACTTTTGTAATAACTCATTTGGCGAGAAGTCATCAAATTGTTCTTTAATATTGGTTAATGGGAATTTATGGACATATAGGAAAATGGTTCATCAAATTAGAGTTATTACTTCAAGTTTTTCCGAACCAAATATTAAAGTAACAAAAAGTTATCTTTCTCTTACATTATTATAGTAACAAAAAGTTATATAAACCTTTCGATATTCAAAGTGTCAAAAATTTGATATTTTCTTTGCTTAAAATCATTTGATTTTATTATAATTAAATTTATATCATTATTTTTCATATGTTTATATTAAAAAAACTTATTTAATTTTTATATTAGATTTAACATTAACATTAATAAAATAGGCTTCATATATTGGGGTTTTAACTTTTCTTACAATATGTAATAAAAACATAATGTTTTATATAATATGTTTAATATAATCTATAATCATGACAAACGCAAATGACATTGAAAAAAATGATAAACATCATAGAAATGTCAATTCTTCTAATGGCCACATAGAAATTAGAGGAAATTACAACGACCAATTAGGAGATATTGATAAAGAAGATATACTTGACGTAATGGGTTGTAAAACAAGAAGAGATATCATAAATCTCTTAAGGGAAGAGCCGATGTTTGTTAGTGAAATATCTAATGAGCTCGATATTGGTCAGAAGGCTATCATAGAACACTTGCGTGCTATGGAAGATATAGGAATTTTGAACTCTTCTTATAAGAAAATCTTAAGAGGTCGTCCGCGTAAATATTATGATTTGCAGCATGAGGTAAATATTCACATTACTATTAATAAAAATACTTTTGATGTAAATTTTTCCGACGATATGCTGAATACTTTGCAGTTGCCTTCAGGTGACGAATGGTCAAAACTCTTGGATATCGAAAAAAGGATTGACGCAGGTCAGCTTGAAGCAATCGATGAGCTAAAAAATCAAATCAGATTATACGGCAATCTCAAGGAAAGAGCAGAATATATTCTTGAGAGAACTTTAAAAAATAGA
The DNA here is from genome assembly GCF_015062935.1 of Methanobrevibacter sp. Classification (NCBI taxonomy): domain Archaea; kingdom Methanobacteriati; phylum Methanobacteriota; class Methanobacteria; order Methanobacteriales; family Methanobacteriaceae; genus Methanobrevibacter; species Methanobrevibacter sp. The sequence goes on from NZ_SUTM01000001.1 coordinate 24,418, forward strand.
TAAACTAATATTTAGTGGTCATTATTGAATGGTTTAAATCATTTTTAAACCATTTCATTCTTGTTTTTTTGCAATTATGCTTTGTCCCAATGAAACTGATCCATCCCCTGCACATGTGTTGAGGTGCTGGATGAATTCATAACCTTCTTTTGTTATATGTTCCTTAACCGCATTTGTAATGGCTTCGTTGTAGAACACTCCGCCTGTTGCACCAATATCATTCAATCCTTTTTTATCAGCAGCATTCATTGCAAGCTCAGCCAAACCATTTGCAACTGCATTCTGACCTGCTTTTGCAACATCTGCCTTTTTTTCTCCATTCTGATATAATTTAACAACTTCTCTTAAAATTTCAGTAGTATTTAAAATGTTGTTTTCAATAGCGTATGGAATTTCAATGTCGTTAGTTGAATAATATGCGCAGGATTCGAGTTTCATGGAACACTCTCCTTCATAGGTTCTTTCATGCGCAATCTCCAAAGCCACTGCCATTGAATCAAGCACTCTTCCGGTACTTGTGGTTTTTCCAACATTGATTCCGGCTTCAAGCTGTTTAAAAAGATTTCTGATTTCAACATCTCCATATTTGAAATACTTGGAATAGCCTTTTATTAAATCAGGCTCACCAAGTATGCTTGCAAGCATTCTTGCAGGATATCGGGTTGCCATGTCTCCGCCGGGCATCAGTTGTGTTTGAAGATGGCCCAATCTTTCGAAAGTGTTAATGTCAGTATAGAGAATTTCTCCTCCCCAGCTAGTTCCGTCACTTCCGTATCCAACTCCATCCGCTGCAATAACAATCATTTCCTCAAGGGCATGGTCGTTTGCCAGTGCAATTGAATGGGCATGGTGGTGCTGTATTGGCATAACTTCAGCATCAAATTTTTCGCCCAGCTCATATGCAAGTCTTGTTGTGAAAAAATGAGGATGCAGGTCGCATGCAATTATGTCGAATTCATTAATTTTTGTAATTCTCTGCATGTTTTCTATGGCCTGTTTTAAAAATTCCAATGTTTTAGGCTTGTTTGTATTTCCTATATGCTGTGAAGGATATACAATATTGTCTTTGGCAATGGAGAAGGTTACATCAAGTTCGGGACCTAAAGCAAGGACATTGGAATCATTCACATCATAATTTATCTTATACGGTTCCGGAGTATATCCTCTTGACCTTCTTATGAATGACAATTCATTATTTCTAAATCTGATTACTGAATCATCACATCTGTTTAGTATTTTACGGTTATGAACCAGTGAATAGTCATTAACTCCGCTGATTATTTCCTCATTGGTAATCATCATTGGCTCTCCGGGAGTGTTTGCAGAGGTCATGACGTAGGTGTCTATGTCACTTTCATCAAACAGCAGGTAATGCATAGGTGAATAAGGAAGCATTACTCCAATATTGTGAAGTCCGGGAGACAGTGATTCCGGAAACGGATAATTTTGATTTTTCTTTAAAATAACAATCGGTCTTTTGTTGGATGTGATTGTTGCAATTTCTTTTCCTGACAGTTGAGCATAATTTTCAACGGCATCCAAATCTTTAGCCATCACTGCAAAAGCCTGGTTTGGACGGTTTAAACGTCTTCTTAATTCTTTAATTGCATAGTCATTGTATGCATCGACAACTAAATGTGTTCCGCCGATTCCCTTAATTGCTAGGATTTCACCGTTTTCCAGTTTCTCAGCACCTAATTTAATAGGATTTTCGCAGTCAATTTTATTCCTGCCTTCATAGAAAGCCATCTGCGGCCCACAATCTCCACAGCAAATAGCCTCTCCATGGTAACGTCTGTTCAATGGTTCCCTATATTCCAGAAGACAGTCATCACATAATGGAAATTCATCCATTGAAGTCCTGATTCTGTCATATGGCACGCTTTCGATAACTGTAAATCGGGGTCCGCAATCGGTACATGCATTAAAGGGATATTTGTAACGTCTGTCATTCGGATTTCTGATTTCTTCAAGGCAGCTGTCACATATTGCAATATCCGGTGGAATGACACTAACGCCGGAGTAAGAATCGCCACTTTCTATAATTTGAAAGTCAGTGTAATTTTTCAATTCAATTTCTTCAACGGTCATCGAATCTATTTTAGCTATTGGTGGTAGTTCATTAGGCAATCTTTCAATAAATAAGTCTGTAGATTCACCTTCAATTATGATTTCAACAACATTTCCAAGGTTTCTAACGTATCCGTTGAGATTCAAGTCGGATGCGAGTCGGTATACATAAGGTCTAAATCCAACTCCTTGGACAATTCCCTGTGTTAAAATCTTTTGGCATTTCATAAATATTATTTAAGTTAAATTTTATATAAAATTTTGTCCTATATTAATATATGAAAGAAATTCTTGAGAAATTAGTCGAAGGAAAAATCAATATTGATGAAGCGCAAACTCTTTTGAAAGCGGAAAATATTCTGGAATTTGACGAGATTGCCAAATTTGACGTTAAAAGAAACGAGCGTACAGGTTTTCCGGAGGCAGTATTTTCACCCAGTAAGGATTATGATGACCTTATATTAATAATAAAAAAATTCCTTGAAAACAATGATGACGATTTAATCATAACCAAATTGTCAAATGAAAGATATGAAAAAATTTTGGAGGATTTGGGAAAAGATTCATTTATTTTTGATTATAATAAACGAGCTCAGATATTGGTCATAAGAAAAGAGGTTAAAGTCAAAGAAAAAATTGCAAAAATAGGAATCATTACCGCAGGCACTTCAGATATCAATATTGCTGAGGAAGCAAGAGTGATAATTGAAGAAGGTGGATGTGAAGCAATAACCTCCTATGATATAGGCGTTGCGGGAATTCACAGACTATTTCCTCAGATAGCACACATGATAAAGGAAGGTGTTCGCGCATTTATTGTATGTGCAGGAATGGAAGGTGCGCTTCCTTCAGTTGTTGCAGGCCTAGTTGATGTTCCTGTAATTGCTGTTCCAACTTCTGTTGGTTATGGTGTTGGCGAAGGAGGGCGTGTGGCACTTGATGCCATGCTTCAGTCTTGTGCTCCTGGAATTGCAGTTGTGAATATTGATAATGGTTTCGGTGCGGGCGTTTTTGCATTAACTATTGTAAACAGTGATTAATTTGATTTATGAAACTTTCAATCCTGAGGTTCATGATGTAAATCATGTGGCCAAATTAGTTTATGATGTTGATTTTAGAACATTTGACATGTTTTTCAAGTCTCCGCAAAAAGCAGTCGGAGCTATTTCTAATTATTTAGCTAAAAAGAATTTGAATGATTATTTTAAAGTTATTCTGGATGATGAAGGAAACCTGATTGGTTATGTGAGCATTTATCTTTATGATGATAAGCATGAATTTCATTTAAAATCTCTGAAATTGTACCTTGTGGACTTGTTGGATCATTTTGTTTTGTGCGATATTGAAAAGAGGGATTTATATCTTGCAGAAATAGCTATTGACGAATCTCAAAGGGGAAAAGGGCTTGGAAAAAAGGTCATTCAGGATGTAATTGAGTATGCTCGCTCAAAAAATTTCAAACGGGTAATTCTTGATGCTGATTTTAGAAATAAAGGTGCAAAGAAACTTTATGAATCATTAGGTTTTAAGGTATTTAATAAAAAAAGAGTTAAAATAGCCAGTTTTGAAAGGGGAATGTACAATATGGAGTTCAATCTCTAACTCGAACTTTTTTAATTGCATCGTGGACTCTCATGCAATTGTTTTTGTCGGTAAATGTGAAGTATTCTTCAACATTTTGCACATGCTTCTCTTTCATTTCACAATCATTTTCCATATAATCCACAATTAAATCCACTAGCTCATCTTCAGTTTCACATACTTCACCGAAACCCATGGTTTCATAGTCAAAATAGCTTTCTTCTAAATTGAAATGATAATCTTCACCATATTGATAATAAAGTACTGGTTTTTTAAGATATGCGAAATCAAAAGCTACGGAGGAGTAATCAGTAACCATCAAAGCACCTTTTTTAAACAGGTCCTGATAACTTCCACGTTCAAGGTCAATTTTAATATAATCATTTTCATCGAAAAGTTCTATAAATTGATATACGTGGGGATGAGGTCTGAATATTATTTCATAGCCGTATTCTTCTGCCTTTTGAATTAATTTTTCGTTGTTGATTAGTGAATTGTAGGTTTTAAAGTAGCTTGAATTACTGATGGTATATTTATTTTCATTTGTGAGGTACCTTCTCCAGGACGGCATCAGCAGGATTGTTTTTGTCTTTTCATCTTTCAAATTATCAAACCTTGGAAATCCCAGCAGATGAATAATGTCTTCGTCATAATTGTAATAGTATTTAAATAAAGAATCATATTCTTTTTTAGATGCTGTAAGTAGGAAATCAAGGTTTTTATCATATTTGTTCAGCCAATTGGAAATGTTATTAAGGGTTATTCCGTGCTGTAAAAATATTGTGCTTGATTTCAGAATGCCTGTGAAGTTAGGATAATGTCCCCAGAATGCATAGATATAATTATTGTCGGGATGTGATGTAATAATCTTTTCTGCATATAATCCCAGTATCCTATGTTTCATTGAGTGGTATGCAATTGTAGGGCCGATTTTTTTCAGTTTTCTGTAGTAAGGTGTATTTTTATCGATGATGAAATACTTTTTAATGTTCTTATCATCCTGTTTGATGGAATATTTGAATAGGTGCATTCCGTTGTCGTCAGCTATTGTCGGAAAATCCATATAAAACCAAATGTGTTTGTTTCTTAAGAATGGGTAGAGTATCATATATATTATTCTTAGTGGGATTGCGGTTTCAAAACCTGGAACTCTATTTTTTAACATGCCAAAAAGTGTTTTTATTTCTTTTTTAATCCATTTGGTTGTTGTTTTCTTTTCTATTTTAATTTCATTGCCTATCAGATAGCTCAGGTATCTTTTTGTTTTTGCATAACCTACGGCTTTTGAAAAGTTACATGGTCTTGAAAAGTCAATATTTAAATTATCATTGATGTTTGACTTGAATTTTAGAGTATATTTTTTTGCATTGTCTAATTTGTAGTAAAATTCAATTGTGTGGTTGTTTAGATATTTTTCGTTTAGATAATATCTTTCCCTCTGTGGGAAATTTATTGTTTTTACTTCTATCTTTTCATTGTTAATATATACATCAATCTTTTCATCTTTTGAAATTGAATTTATGTTAGCAAGGATGTGCAATTCATCATTGATAATTTCATATATGTCGACGTATAATGTGTCTAATTTTAAACGTTTTGTTAATGTAATTTGGTCTTCTTCGGGATAGGAATAATTGTTCTTCAAGTAAAACAGGAATGTCTTAATTTTATCATCCATTACTCCCTGGCTAAAAATACTTTCGTCATCAATATACTGCAAATCCTCTTTGAATTTGCCATTTAATATTCTGATTTCATTTTTTGTTAATTTTTCATCAATGGTTTCATTAGCAATTACTACATTGAAGTACTCCAGGAAAACTTTTTGGATAAAAAGTGGAATTTTACCGAATCTTCTTTTACTTTCCTCAATTAATTCATCTAAGTAAAAATTAACTTTTCTGTTTTTAGAGTTTTTTAGATGGGGAATATAATTTAAAAGTTCGTTATGTCCTTTAGAATTTCGATTAAAGTAAATGGCTTCACTGCATATTCCTAAATTAGGATTATTGAGCAGTATTTTATTGATGAATGTTAAATCTTCAGGAAGGGTGATGTGTTTTGAAAATCTCACGTGTTCAAGTGATGATCGTTTTATAAAACAGGGATTACTTCGCATCTGGATTAATTCAGGGGTTTCAAATAAATTAATAACTCTTGTTGACTTGTATTTCTCATCAAAAAAGGGGTTTTCAAAATCCTTATTTAAATATTTCATGGGTATGGTTACCACATCAATATTGTCATATTTTTTAAACATGTCTAAAACTTCAGATAATGCATTTCTTGAAAGATAGTCCTCCCCGTCTAGGAAATGTATATACTCACCTTTAGCATACATTATTCCTAAATTTTTACTTGTTCCTTTCCCTTCATGATTCTTAGAAATGTATCTTATGTTAGGATATTTCAATGCAAAGTCTTCACAGATTTCATGTGTTCTATCAGTACTTCCATCGTTAACCAGTATTATTTCAGTGGCGTTCCTAAGTTTAAATGTTTGATTTAAAACGGATTTGATACATTCCTCAAGAGTTTTTTCTACATTATAAGCTAAAATAACAATGGTAAATTTAAACTCAGACATATTTTCATCATTAATCCTGTTTTTGTTTGATATCACGCATTAAAGTATCCATTAAAAAGCTTACATCGTTTTTCAGCTTAGTTTCATCATGGAAATTTTTACATTCGAATGAAAAAGTATGTTCATCTTTAGTCATGAAAATAATTTTGTTAATATTGTCATTATTGATTGTTTTGTATTCGAGAGTTGTCATATTTTCACAGTTGATTTCAATCGAAGAGTATTCGGTTGAAGTGATGTTTTCATTGTTTTTAAAATTATCTGTTCTTTTAACAATTTCAGAACTGATTAAATTTCCTTTACCCACATCCTTAATGACTATATGCTCATTGGTCTGTTTGTTTATTGCATCCATATAAGTGTTCCCGTCGCCAGCCACATTGTAATCGGGAGGCAATGTAACTATAAACTTGTTTACATGAACATTAGCACTTCCCAATGTTGTTGAACTATCAACAATGTAAAATAAACATGCAAAACCAATGATTGCTATTATTAAGATATATATCCATCGTTTATCCATTTTAAAACCTATTTTTTCTTTTTAGCTTTTTTTATATCTCGTTTAGCACCCTTTAAATATGCATCGCAGACTTCTTCAGCATCTCCTTCCATTTTGATTTTACCATTTTCAAGCCAAATACATTTGTCGCATATTTTTCTGATTTGATTAATTGAGTGTGAAACTAATAATACTGTTACTCCTTCTTCCATCATTGAATTAATTTTATCCGCACTTTTTTTCTTGAACTTAATGTCTCCGACAGATAATATTTCGTCAATGATTAGAATATCTGGATTGATGAGTGTAGCTATTGAAAAACCTAATTTGGATCTCATACCTGAAGAATAATTTTTAATCGGGTAATTAATGAATTCTCCAAGTTCTGAAAATTCAACGATTTCATCATATTTTTCCTTAAGGAAATTCTCATCAAGGCTTAACATAGCTCCATTCAAATAAATGTTGTTTTTACCAGTATAATTTTTATCGAAACCGGCACCTAATTCAAGTAATGGTGCAATTTTTCCATAAGTTTTTATTGAACCGGAGGTAGGCTCATAAATTCCGGACATTATTTTTAACAATGTACTTTTTCCAGCACCGTTAAATCCTAAAATTCCAAGTTTGTCTCCTTTATAAACTTTAAATGATATGTCGTCAAGAACTTTAATCTTTTTCTGTTCTTCCTTATTTCGTTTAATTGTTCTTATAATAAATTCTTTTAAAGTATCGATTTTATCTTTAGTAACTTTAAATTCCATGCTGAGGTGTTCTACATCAATAACAAGTTCCAGGTCAATTTCTCTGTCAAACATCTGTAGTTCACTTGTTCTGGATACTTCATCATATTGTGAACTGCCTTCATACTCTGCTAAAACATCATATATTCCTTTTTTTAAACCTTTAATTTTTATTCTTGCATAACCTTTATGATCTGTAGTAGCAGTATATACATTATCATCAATGGTGAACTTTATTTTTTCATTTTCTAGTGGGACAAAATCTTTTCCGCGTAATCTGGCATAAAATGAACCTTCATTATTCACATACATGCTCATGTTTGGAAGTTCCATGGTGGTGAATCTGTCAGTTTTTTGTTTGGCCTTACGTGTTGGATGGTTTCTTAGAACTTTCAAAGTTCTATAAATGATTTGGGAATAATCTCCATTAGGATAGGTAATCTCCACATCATGGATTCCAGGTTCCAAATCGTTAGGGATTTTTATGATTCCTTTTTCACTAGTAGTGTATTTTCTGGTTTCATCGTCAATATTGACAGAAATTGTTTCGTTTATGATAGGGTTGCTGTCTTTATCTACTGCATCTATATAAAAAGCTGTTTTTTCTCCATAAATTAATGTTTTGGACGGTGCAAATAGAATCATATCATCATATTTCCATTCAACGGGTGGAAGAATCTTCTTTTCTGATCCTATCTTTTTATTTTCATCTTTTTTGAAAATATTTTTAATTTTTGACAAAATGCTCATAATAAACCCGCCCTATAGTTCTAAAGCTAATTTTTTATTGTACATGCTAAATAATATTATTCCAATAGCCAATGTCACTACTCCAAAGACGCCTAAATAGGCTAAAGTATACATATTCGGAATGGTTCCATAGACGACACATTCTCTGAATGAAACTACTGCTGAATATATTGGATTCAATGTAAATATTTTCTGGACTGTAACAGGAACGATTTCCATTGGATAGAACAATGCAGATGCGTACATTAAAATCAATGAAAATACATTATATAAATGCCCGACATCAGTGAAATAAGTGTTACAGACTGCTAAAATTAATCCTATTCCAAATATTAAAATTACAAGTAAAGCTAATGGCACAACAGCAAATAAGATAGTTATATGGAATTGTGCTCCTGTAACAAACATTACTCCGAATAAAATTACAAATGATATTAAAAAATTGATAAATTCGTAACATACTTTACTTACTGTAAACATGTATTTTGGAACGTAAATCTTTTTAAGAATGGATGCATTTCCTTTAATGGATTTCATTGCACCTGTTGTTGCAGATTTATAAAAATCATAAATAAGCCTACCTGACAAATAATAAACCGGATAGTTTTCAATTTGACGACCAAAAAGCATGGAGAAAATTGCAGTAAATACAATCATAATCAATAGAGGATTAAGAAAACTCCAAACTATTCCCAATACTGAATCTTTATATTTTGAAGTTAAATCCCTTTTAACTAACTGTTTTAATAAAAATTTTCTCTCAGCGAATGTATCAAACATTTTAAACCCTTGAATTATCTATTTTCTACGTTTTTCAAATTCTTCAAAGACTTCGTCCAGTTCTATTCCTTTGTAAACTAAAATGAGTAAAGTATGGAAAATTAAATCTACAGATTCGTGTACAAGATTTTCATCATTTTTAGCTGCAAGCAATACTTCTCCTGCTTCTTCAGCGATTTTTTCAAGAATTTTATCTTCAGCTTTTTTATCGCTGTCCTGCATGATTTTGGAAGTGTATGAATCGATTGGATTGTCCCTTCTGGATTCTAAGACTTCATAAACTTCTCTTATAACTTTTTCACTTGCCATATCAGTCACCATCTTTACCTTCTTGATCTTGCATGCTTTCTGTAAGTGCGATTAATGGATGTTTGTCATCATCAATAATTTCGATATCATCGAATGTTTTAATTCCAGCTTTATCAGCTGTTTTTTCCATTCCTAATCTGATATCCTGTCCTAAATCAATAACATAAGAGTCTACAGTTTCATATCCTCTTTGTGCAGATGCCACTGCCCTGTGATGTCCGTCTACAAGAATCCATCTGTTTCCGGTTTTAACAACGATTGCAGGTTCAGCCAATCCTTTTTCTAATTCATATGCTCTTCCTTCAAGTTCATCAGCATAAACTCTGTCCTGTGTTGGTCTTAATTTATTGGTTTCAACAGGCATATGTTTCAGGGTAGTGTGGATGCCGTATAACTGTTCCAATGTCTTTTTGAAGTATTCCACTTTATTTGGAGTTGACCTTTCAATATGGGATCTTACCATATCAGTATTGGTAATAATTCCAACAAGTTTTCCTTCTTCGTCAACTACAGGCATTCTTGAGATTCCTCTTCTGAACATGACTCTTGACGCATCATTAATTGATAAATTCTGATTTGCCACAACTAATTTAGTGGTCATTATTCCGGACACTGTGTCATGCCATTTTTTAGCAACAATATCGAATGCTGTTACCATTCCCACAAGTTTACCGTTTTTGACTACTGGATAACTGTTGTGGTGACTTTCTTTCATTAAATCAATAATGTGGTCTGTAGGTGTGTCTGGAGAAACACTAATAACATTTTTAGTCATATAATCTTTTACAAAAGATTTTTTTCCAGCCATTTTATCACCTATTCGATGTTTTCTTTTAAAAGTTTTACAGTTTCACCAGGATCAGCTTTTCCACGAGTTAATCTCATTACTTGTCCTACTAAGAAGTTTATTGAAGCTGTTTGACCTGATAAGTAATCGTTTACAGCTTTTGGATTTTCATCAATAGCCTGTTTTACTGCTGCTAGGATTTCATCATCTTTAACAACACCAAGCAATCCTAATTCTTCTGCAATTGCTTTAGGTGATTTATCATTGTTTGGCATTTGTTCGATGATTCTTTGACCTGCTTTAACGGTTATTTCTTTTGATTGAATCATGCTTAATAATTCAACAATGTTTTCAACACTAATTTCACTGCTTGCGAAATCCAATTTGTTATAAGTTAAAACCCTTTTGAGTTCATCTCTCATCCATTTAGCTGCGAATATTGGGTCAATCTCTTTAACAACTTCTTCATATGCAATAGCTAAATCCAATTCGGAAGTTAAAACTTTTGCACTTTCTTCATCAATGTTATAATCTTTAACAAATCTTTTTACTTTATTGTGAGGAGCTTCAGGCATGCTGTCTAAAACTTTTTGTATAGTTTCATCAGAAATTTGCATTGGAGGTAAATCTGGATCAGTAATGAATCTATAATCATCTGCATCTTCTTTTAATCTCATTGCAGTTGTAATCATTTGACTTTCGACATATGCACGAGTTTCCTGTTTGGTTTCAACTCCTCTTTCCAAGTTTCTTTTTTGTCTGTTACGTTCAAAGATTAAAGCTCTGTAAGCACCTTTAATGGAGTTAACGTTTTTCATTTCTACTCTGTTTCCTCCATTAATGGAAATGTTTACGTCAGCTCTCATGGTACCTTCACCACGAGCTCCGCCACTGTATTGTAAAACACGAATTAATTCATTTAAGAAGTTTCTTGCTTCTTCTGGGGATTTTATATCCGGTTCGGTAACAATTTCAACCAATGGAATTCCTGAACGGTTGAAGTTGACAGTACCTCTGTCAGGTTTAAATTGGCCAGGGTCTTCTTCAACGTGAATTTCCCTAATTCTAATTCCATTCAATTCACCGTTGATTCCAATAGGAACTGAAGTTCTCTGATAACCGGATGGTAAATCAGGATAATCGTAATGTTTTCTCATGAAGTAGGTAACACCTTGATCAATTTCACAGTTTAACATTAAAGCTATCATTAAAGCATTTTCCAATGCTTTTTCATTTGTAGGGTGTGGTTTTGCTCCAGGTTGGTTTAAACAAACTGGACAAATATTTGAGTTTATAGGCGCTTCCTGATAATTTGTTGGACAGTCACAGAATAATTTTGATTCGGTTTCTAGTTGTACGTGGATTTCAAGTCCACACATCATATCGACATCATCACTAATAATAATTCCTCCATATGCATATTTTTTATATTATATTAATATTTGTAATATGCAACTTATAAAGATTTTTGAAAATATGGAGTATAATAAAAATTAGTATTTGTTTTTCAAAGATTCTTTAACATATCTTTTTATGAATTTGTCAAGTTCGGGATTGACTTCACTTTTTTGAGGACCTAACATATTTTTATCGGTAAATGTTCCCTTCAAGTCTCTTCCCGCCCATTTAACTTCTTCTTCAACTCTTTTACCATATTTTGTTGCAAACATCTTGAACAGTGGGAATTTGGTTATTCCATTTGCACCGCTTAAAATTAGTATTCCTATATTTGCAAGATTGTCTATCCAAGTTCCGCAGATTATCTCAATGTCCGGAAATGCCAATCTTACTTGGGCAACAACCTGCGCATAATAAAGGGATGCAGGCTGTGAAGAATTTGCATAAACGGTTTCTTTGTGAGGATTCAATGAATAAAATATTACCCTATCTATATTATGGTCTTTGATGTAATCTATAAGGTAGTCAACATCATCTAAGGTTTCTCCTAATCCTAAAATAATTGTTATTGCTTTTTTAAAGCCTAAATCTCCTGCGACATCTAACATATTGCTTATGTCATCTAATTTTTTTGAAGGACATACTTTTTCGTGAATTTCAGGATTTGCTACTTCTATTGCGCCTGTGATTCCTTTTATTTCTGAACCATATTCATTTAATTCATCTGTAATTCCTGTATTTAGCCAAACGCCATCTCCTGTAATGTCTTTTATGTCTGTGGCAATTTGTTTAATTTCTTGTGTGGTGAATGACTTGTATCCTCCAGATAAAAATTCAATGTTCCAATCTAATCGTCTGCACATTTCAGCTTCTGCAAGAATGTTGTTGATATTTCTTCTGGCTTTTGTCGGATCTTTTATTTTATTTTTTTGTGTGGACATGTAGCAAAAAGCACAATCTCCCTTGTCACACCACCAGGATAAGAACACCGCCCTTTCAAGAGTTATTAGATTTCCATGCTTTTTTAAAGTAACGTCATTAGCATTTTTTATCAAGTCAAATATGTTAGAATCCATATTTGTATATAAGTTTCTTAAAGTTTATATAATTTGAATAGAAAATTTATAATGGTTTACAATACTTATTTTTATATTTCAGGAATTTTTCAGGGGTGATTATTTCATCAATGTTTAGTTCTTTTTCTATCTTCTTCAAATCCTCAAGTGATAAAATTTTCAAGCATTTCTTAATATTTATTCGTTTTAATATTTTTTTTGTGAATGGTCGTTTAGAATCAAGAAAAGCAATATTTTTAAGGAAGTTTTTTACTAATTGACTATTTAAAATCAACATTGAGATGTATGCTTCATCAAAATCATCAAAAGATAGATAATAACAAGTATTATCTAACATTGCTGGTTTTTCACTATAAATTAATGAAAATTTTGGATCTTTTTTAAAATTTGAAATTGCTACTTTATATTTTTTAAATGAGTAATCTCCAATACCAAAAATGCTGAAATTAGGAGTATTTTTGTACATTTTACTTTTTCGTTTGTTAAAAAAATCTTTATTTTTATTTAAGTAGTCCCAGGTTTTAGGCAATTTTGTTTTAATGTAACTAGTGTCTTGCTTTAGTTTTTGTTGAGTAATTATTATATACATTGAAGTTTTATTAACGATTGGTTTTTTAAGATTTCTGCTCTTAAACAAGGGGTATAAAAGATTATCCTCAATTAAAACAGTTTCATCAAGGTTATTTTTAAATTGGTTATTTTCATTAGTTAATTCTATAATTTTAGCGCAGTCATGTTTAATTCCTTCTTGCCATATCATTTCACATGGTCCATCAATATCAATGATATCTTGAATATTTGAAGAAGAATTCCTTGATTCAAAACTTAATTTATATAATATTTTTTCAGGGTCTGAAAAGTCTGAAACTTCACATATGTTATCTTTTAATCGTTTTTTTCCAAATTGCAGTATAAATAAACAAGCTTCGTCTTCAAGTTTAAAATATTTCGAATAACTGAAATTTATTTGTTTAACAAAATTATAAGAGATATTATTTTTTATTACTTCTTTAAAAACTTTTTTACTCACTTTTCTTTTACATATGAATGCAATAGTTGTTTTCGTGTTTTTAAATTCATCAATTATTTTTAGGATTATCTCCTTTGAAATATCAAAATTGTTTGTTTTAGGAATATTAATGTATGGAGTATCTGTTTTGATGTTTTTTGAGTTTAATTCTGAAATTTTTACATTTGCTGACCATGGAAGATTCCCAAGGATTAGATAGGAATCATTTTTATTTATCATGTTGAAATTAAATTTAAAAATATCTTCATTAATCAAATTAATATTTTTAATAGAATTATCAACTAAATTTAATTTTTCTTTATCAATTTCAATTCCATATATTTGTTTATAATGAAAAACACGTGCCGCACTTTTTAAAAAATTTCCAATTCCACAAGTTGGGTCAATAATTATAGTGGGGTTTATTTCCAATTTTTTTAAATAATCACACACAGTATCAGTAAAAAATAATGGTGTTTGATACTCAGATAATTCTTTTTCATTGTATTTTTCATTAGTATAAATTCCTCCAAAGCTATTTTTTAACTTAAAAATTTGATTATATTTTATTCGCCATTGGAATGCATTAGAAATTGTTAGATATCCTTGTTTAGGAGGTGTGGATAAGATTTTTCTTGCTAGTTTTATTAAAATTTCTTTATCGCCCAGACCTTCCTGTTCGTCTAAAATTTCAACAATGTCTGATTCTTTTGCACCGAGTTCAATCATTTTACGTAATATTTTAGTTAGATTATAATCTCCGCTCTTTTCTGCTTCAATAAATATGCAATGTTTAAAACCCAGATAACAGTTATTAGATGTATCTATCTTTTTATAAACAAAAATAAGTAAGTTATATCCTAAACCATAAATTTTTTGCTCAATATTTTTAAATGGTGATGAATTTTGAGGTTTTGTGACAGAAGTTACTTTGATATCAGTATTTATATGAGGATCAGGTAAATCAACTCCTTTTGCGCTTGATCCTATTGTAACTTCATATTTGTTTTTAAGATATTCTTCAAATTTATGTTCTATATAGGTTCCAATTGCTTTGCCGTCAGTAATTCCTAACAAATCTTCATGAGAAATAGTACTTTCATATTTACAAAAGTTAATTGCCTCTTCTTTAAGTAGGTTGATGGTTAATTTCATTCTTTGTCTCCATTTTGTTAGTTGAAGATTTTTTAGAATGCAAATGGTGTGTTATGGTTTAAAGGATTATTTAGTTCTTTATATGTTTGGTTATACATGCTAAAAAACTTTATAAATTTAATATGTCTGTAGTATTATAAATTTATTTCTCCTAACAAATTTTCAGATTAACTTCTTAAAGTTTATATAGTAGTTTGTAATAAATTAATTTATAGATTTTGTAAATTTTGTTTAAAAATTACAAAAAACCAAAAGCTTTATATATAAGTAAAACTAAACTTATTATTACTGTTTAAAGTCTTTTGATTTTTAATCATGGGTTTTATTTGGTTAAGTTAGATGGGTGTCTCATGCCATCGTAGCTCAGTAGGTAGAGCGTTCGGCTGTTAACCGATTGGTCACAGGTTCGAGCCCTGTCGATGGCGCTTTTGGGCCCATAGCTTAGCCAGGTAGAGCGTCCGGCTCATAACCGGAAGGTCATGGGTTCGAAGCCCATTGGGCCCATGTTAAAATTATTTGTATTCGTTGCTCCGGTGGTGTAGTCCGGCCAATCATTTCGGCCTTTCGAGCCGAAGACTCGGGTTCGAATCCCGGCCGGAGCATTTATAAAAATTTGTTAAGATTTTTCATGGTTTCTACGTATCCTTTGTTTTTTATTTAAGCGGGGGTGCCCGAGAGGCCAAAGGGGACAGGCTTAGGACCTGTTGACACAGGTCTTCCAGGGTTCGAATCCCTGCTCCCGCACTTTAACAACTTTTTATATTAATTATTTATATCTGCCGGGGTAGGGTAGGTGGTCATCCTCCAGGACTGTGGATCCTGGGACTCGGGTTCGAATCTCGGCTCCGGCCTTATTTATAAAACTATTTTTATATTACTTTTCAAATGCTCTCGCATATTTTTTAAATACTATTTTAAATAATATTTTCATATAGAAATTTTGAGTGTTAATATGGCTAAAAAAGGATCTGCTGAAGAAAGAGATTTGGTTCATAAATTATGGGATAGGAATTTTGCCGCTATGAGGGCTCCTGCTTCTGGCGGTGCTACTAAAAATCCATTGCCTGATGTTGTTGCGGGAAATGGTAAGATTTATCTGGCTATTGAAGTAAAGACAACTACCAAAGATAAGGTATATATTGAAGAGGCGCAAATTTCAGCATTGTGTGACTTTTCAAAAATTTTCGGTGCAAAGCCATATATTGGTGTTCGTTTTAAATATACTAAATGGTTATTTTTAGAGCCTGAAAATACTCCTAGAACCAGAAACGGTAATTATAAGGTTGAAAAGGATTATGCGTTGGAAAAAGGTTTGGAAATAGATGAAATAGCTGGTATCGATAAACAAATGAAATTTGAATAAATGGTAATGTTTATATATCATTAAAATATATTTATTATTGTATGTTATATGTGGGGTTATGGTGTAACCTGGCATCATCTGGGACTCCAGTTGTCTTTGAAGAAATATACGCGTAACTGAACAGTATCCGTTGTGATGATCAATTGGAGTACTGAGGCAAGAGAAATCCCAGGATCGGGGTTCAAATCCCTGTGACCCCATTTTCATATTAAACTTTTTTTCAAAACTTTTAATTACTTTCTTAATTATATTATTTTTCATGTCAGATATTGTTTTTATATTGGGATTTAATTATGATTCAAATTGCTATTTGATTAATAAAAATATTTTGGTAGATACTGGAGCTGGCCAAAATAAGGATTATTTATTCTCTAAACTTCGTGAAAATGGTGTTGAACCTGAAGACATTGAACTGGTTGTAAATACTCACTGTCATTTTGACCATATTGGGGGAAACTATCTATTTCCTAATGCAAAAATTGCAGTTCACAGGTTGGATGCAGTTTCAATTAAAAATAAGGATACGTTGGGAACTTCAATGTCTGCTTTTGGTGATGAAGGCAATTCAAGAGTTGATATAGAACTAGAAGACGGTGATGAAATAGCTGATTTTAAAGTAATTCACACTCCTGGACATACAAGTGGAGGAATCTGCTTATGGGACGGTGA
This sequence comes from Methanobrevibacter sp., assembly GCF_015062935.1. NCBI lineage: Archaea > Methanobacteriati > Methanobacteriota > Methanobacteria > Methanobacteriales > Methanobacteriaceae > Methanobrevibacter > Methanobrevibacter sp. The sequence goes on from NZ_SUTM01000001.1 coordinate 41,197, forward strand.
AAATCTTATAAGCGGAGACACTATCTTTGCAGGCGGCGGAGTTGGCAGAATGGATATCGGCGGCGATTATGCTGATATGAAAAATAGTGTTGAAAAGCTATTAAAATTGGATGTTAAAAATATCTACCCCGGACATGGTCCAATAGTAGAAAATAATGGAAAAGACCATATTAAATTGTCTTATTCCTATTTATAATTTCTTTTTTATTTTTCTAATTTTTTGGAAACCTTTTTGAATGTTCCTCTTTTAACCACGACTGAAATTTTTTCGCCACGTGAAATAACGTCATCAGGCTGTGGAATTACAAATTTTCCGTTTTGATATGTGGCAATTATAATAAAGTCTTTAGTAGGGGAAATGTCTTTAAATCGTTTTCCGACAACTTTGTCATTTGTAATTGTCATTTCTTTAATTTCAGCATCTCCTTCTCCAAGTGTAGTCAATGTGGATACATTCGGATTCATTACATATTGTGCAAGTTCTCTTGCTGCGCTTATCTCTGGACTTATTACCTTGTCAATTCCGACTTCTTTAAATGCTTCTTCGTGGTCAGGGTTACTTACACGAGCAATAATGTTTGGAACATCAAATTTTCTGACTAATATGCATGAAAGCAAGTTCGCTTCATCATTTCCAGTTGTTGCTATGAAATAATCTGCATCTTCAATATTGGTTTCTTCAAGCAACTTTGAATTTGTACCATTTCCATGAATAACAAGAGCATCAAGTTCTGATGCAACATCATTGCATAATGATTCATCGTTTTCAATCAAAGTAATATCCGCTCCAGATTCAATTAAAATATTGGCAAGAGCAAGTCCTACACGACCTCCTCCCATAATAATTCCATACATTAAACCACCTCGCTACAATTAATAATCATTATTTAGTATTATCTAAATATAAACTTATCTTTTAAAAATTTCAAATCCTGCTCTTAAAGTAATCAATACAGGATATATTTCCAACCTTCCGGTCCACATGTCAAACATGCTGACCACTTTTAATATAGGATTTAGGGTGTGGTTTATAACTCCAAGTTCCAAACCATTGTTACCCTGCAGTGACATTGCAGCAAACAGGCTTCTGAATGGATCATATCCGAATAAACAGAATAAAGCCCATGTAAACATTATGAACATCATGTAAAGTGTAATGTAGTTTCCTGCCTGCGATATTGCCTTTTCAGGAATTTTATGTCCATGTAACTTCACAGGCACAACCCTTCCTTCAGGGGACAATATCTCTCGGATGTGTCTGTAAATTCCTTTAAAAAATGTAATCATTCTTACAAGTTTTATAGCACCTACTGTGGATCCGTTTGAACCTCCTGTAATCATAAGGCACATGATACATATTATTACAAATGACGGCCATCTTGCCATGGTCAACGGTGATGCAACACTGGCTCCTGTGGTGGTTATGGCTGAAACAACGGTAAACAGCAAATCTATTGGAACAATGTTTGACAATAGATAAAGCATGAATGTTACTGTCGCAATAACTGTAATTATAATTTTAAACTGTAAATCTTGAATCAGGGATTTTCCTCTTGTTTTAATAACGTTGTAGTGCACTAAAAAGCTGGTTGCACCAAGAATCATTAAAACAATTGAAATGAAATAAATCAAATCGTCATTATAGTATCCCATATTTGCATTTTTAATGCTCATTCCGCCTGTTGAAATGATACTGAAAGTGTTACAGATGGAATCAAAAGCAGGCATTCCGGCCAATAGGTATAGGATTATTCCTGCAATAGTATATATTGCATAAATTTGCAGTGTCTTTTCCAGTGTGGTTTTAATACTTGGTTTAATTCTCTCATCTCTTGCTTCGGAGTGATATAATTTTGATGATACTGACCCGGGTTTTGTTAAGATACCAACTACCATAACAACAACTCCCAAACCACCAATCCATTGTTCTAAGGCTCTAAAAAATAGTATACTGTGAGGTAAAATTTCAACATCTTCAAACATTGTTATTCCGGTCCCGGTTAATGCTGACATACTTTCAAATATGGCATCGATAGGGGGCATGTGTGTCGCAAGCATAAAAACAAGTCCTCCGATAATACTTGCCCACAGCCATGCAAATGATGAAATCATCATCCCATGTTTAAGCCGTATGGTTTTTTTGGCTCTGTCTTCCAAATATTTCACAAGACCATAACCCAATAATATTGAAATCGCACCTGGAATAACAAAACTAATCAAATCAAATTCAAAATAAACTAAATCAAATATTAATGGTATCAGACACATCATTCCGATTCCAATCATAATATAACCGGAATTTTTTGCCACTATCAATAAATCTGTTTTAGTTATATACCTCATACATATCTAATATTATTAAAATATCTATATAAATTTATAAGTATTATGAAATTACATATTTTAAAATAATAGTTGATAATATGGATTGTAAAACAATTATTTTATTAGGAATAAGTCTGCTTATATTGGCCGTAATGTTATGGTTTGTAGGGATAGACAATGTTATTAATGCTTTAAAAGTTGCAAATGTGACTATTATTGCTTTAGCGGTCGTTACTCAATTGGTAACTTATGTGTTATACACTTTAAGGTGGAAAATCCTTAACAATCTTGCAGGCATGAACGTTGGAGTTAAAAAGTTACTGCCTATGGTATTGGTGGGTCTTGCTGTAAATAACATAACTCCTTCCGGACGTGGTGGGGGAGAGCCTGTAAGGGCATACCTTTTGTCCAAGGATAATGATGATTATCATTTTGAAGAGACATTTGCAACTGTTGTTGCAGATAGGGCTCTGGATACTTTTCCTTTTGTTGTTCTGGCCGCAATCACAATTGCTTCAATGGCATTGTTTTTTAACTTTCCATTATGGTTGCTTGTGGTAATGGTCATTGCAGTCATAGCTATTGTTGCAGTTTTGGTGATTTTAATTTACATGTGCATTAATCCTAGTTTTGGAGGCCGTGTTGAAGGATGGATTGTAGGTCTTGTAAGAAGGTTCTATAAGAAAAACTCCGAAAAATTGGAATCTCAAATTCATGATGCCATATTCGGATTCCAGGGGACTATGAAAATATTGATTTCAAATAAAAAGGGATTGGTAGTTACAGTCGCATTATCTTTTATTATATGGATTTTTGAAATCCTTAGGGTTTATTTGGTCTTCTTGGCATTCGGCGCTAACGTTAATTTGATAGTAATTGGTGAAGTATTCATCCTTGCTTGTTTAGTTGGTATGATTCCTCTTCTTCCAGGGGGAATTGGTGCAATAGACAGTGTAATGATTATATTTTATTCCGCTGCAGGAATATCCGCTTCCGTAAGTGCTGCGGCTACAGTTATAGAAAGATTGATTTCATATTGGATGCCTACCATTATCGGTTTGGTTATTTTACCTTATTTCGGATCTTCTGTTTTGGATAAGGTATCATTCGGTTCTTCTTCAGAAGAGATTGAAGAATCAATAGCGGAAGACATTGAAGAGTAATCTTCAATTATTTCATACTTTCTTTTTTTTAAATTTTTTCGTAAAACGATATTCGATGTAAATAGAAAACTTTATTTTAATAATAAGATATACTTTTAAATGTTATAGAATTAGATTAATTTATAATTTTAATCTGATTTTCAACGAACTTAATGGTGAAAAAATGGAAATTAATGGCGTAAAAATACAAGATACCTTTGCTGAAGGTTTCGGAATTAAAGTATCTAGATTAATTATTACTGCTGCTACTAAACATTTAGCTAAAATTGCAGCTACTGAAGCTACCGGATTTGCTACTTCAGTTATCGGATGTCCTGCAGAAGCAGGTATCGACCAATATGTTCCTCCAACTGAAACTCCAGATGGAAGACCAGGTTATGCAATCATGATTTGCCACATGTCTAAAAAAGCTTTAGGCGGACAAATTATGGACAGAATCGGTCAATGTGTTTTAACCGCTCCTACTGCAGCAGCATTCAATGCTCTTGAAAGTGAAGAAGCATTCCCAACTGGAAAACAACTCAAATTCTTCGGTGACGGATTCGAAACTGAAAAAGAAGTAAACGGTAAAAAAATGCACGTAATTCCTATCATGTCTGGTGACTTTTTAGTAGAAGATGAAATGGGATGGAAAGATGGAGTAGCTGGTGGAAACTTCTTCATTATGGCTGACAGTCAAATGGCTTCTATTGTTGCAGCTGAAGCTGCTGTTGATGCTATTCACGCTGTTGCTGGTGTAATTACTCCGTTCTCTGGTGGTATGGTTGCTTCTGGTTCCAAAACAGGTTCCAAATACTCATTCATGAGCGCATCTACCAACGAAAAAGAATGTGTAACCTTAAAAGATCAAGTTGACACTGAATTACCAGAAAATGTATTTGGTAACATGGAAATCGTTATTGACGGTGTAGATGAAGAATCCGTCAAAGCTGCTATGAAAGCAGGTATTGAAGCTGCTTGCCAGGTACCTGGTGTTCTTGAAATCGGTGCTGGTAACTACGGCGGAAGCTTAGGACCTTACCAAATCCACTTACAAGAATTATTCTAGAGAGAATTCACATTCTCTTTTTTTTACTTTTTTTTTACTTTTTTTAATTTCATTTATCTAATGTTCACTAATTAATAATATATTTTTATAATTGATGTTGTACAAACAATTAAGTGTGTATAATAATTTAAATTATTGAGTATATTGGTGATTATGTGTCATATTTTAGGAAATTCTTAAATATTGCTTTAATATCTTTAATTTTCATTGTTTGCTTGAATATGGTTTCAGCTCAGGAAAATGCAACAGATACTATTCAGGATGAATTGATTCCATCTCCTGAATTTGAAGATGAAATAACTGTCTTTGACGATGATTTTGAAAATTCCACTCAGGCTGTCACTCAATTGAAAATAAATTGTTCTGATTCGTATTATAAGGAAAATAATAACATCATAAGTTATCTTAAAGATATAAATGGAACACCCATCAAAAATAAACAGCTAAACGTATTTCTTGATGGAAAACAGTTCAATAAGACTACAGATAATTCAGGAAAAATTTCAATATCCTGCAATTTGAAACCTAATACATATAAATTATCAGTAAAATTCAATGGTGATGAAAATTTCACAGCCAGTGAGGCAAGCTCAACCATTAAAATCAAAAAAACTCCATTAGCTATCAAAATGAGTAATTACAATACTTATGTTGATTCTGATCTGTTTTTTAAAGTGAAAGTTTACAATAAAATTACTGGAAAAACAGTGTCCGGAATTAAAATTAAATTTAAAGTTTATTCCACAAAAACTAAAAAATACTATTATTATTATGCAACAACCAATGAAAAAGGAATTGCCACTTTAAATAAGAATTTTAGGGTAGGCACCTATAAAATTTCTGCAAACGTTCATGACTCTAAAAATAAGAAGTATATCTCTTATAAAGTTTCAAAAAACAAAGTAACCATGAAAGTTAAGCCTACTGCGGAAACAGGATGTTGCTCCTTTTATCTTCAGGTAAGTTCAGCTGAAAGTGTGGCAGGATTTAGAAGGGATGCCACCAACGCACTTAACATTTATATCAAACATGTTAAATGGCATGGACGAACTGCAATAAAACAGTATAAATTGGGTTATTCCGATTTCTTCCATTCAATTACCACTTCGGATGGATGGATGGTAGGTACCGGGGGAATCGATAATCCTGGAATTAACAGAGCTATAGAAAAACTTGCAGGCAGCATGGTAAAAGAAAATAAAATTAAAAAATCCACCTTAAAAAAGATTCAAAACTATGAAAGACGTCTGGGCCTGGGTCATTTTTCAATTAAAGCGCCTGATGGCAGATATGCAGTAGTCTGGTTAAACGGATTTTGGACAGGTAAACTGAAATCCGGAGAATATATAAGCGTTCCCAATCTGATGTCCTGTTATCGTCATGGAACTTATGCAAAGTTCAGTTCCGATCCTGTTAAAGCGGCTGTTAAAGTAGGTGCTACCGATTCATTTGGAGTTAATAGAAGAGACATCACGGTATTTCACTGGAAAGCAACAACAAACTCCAATTATAAGACCACTTCTGTATTAAAGACTTATGCTTCAAATGACAATGGTAAACTTGTTGGAAGATCCACTGCCGGTTTAAAAGACCATATCTATTATAAAAACAAGTTTGTAAGCAAGTATAGTCTTCCTAGCAGTCCTAACATGAAATTTTTAGGAACCCATAAGTTTGGAAACATAGATAAACTTATTAAAACTCCGACAATAGTTAAAGCTCCTAATGTTTCCCATCAGTTCAATAAAACCAAATACTTTAAGGTCACTGTAAAAAATAAAAAGACCAACAATGTTGTTTCCAATATCAAAATTAAGATTAAGATTTCCAATGTAAATAAAACCAGATGGATTACTCTTAAAACTGATAAAAATGGTATAGCTAAATGGGATACAAAGAAATTGGCGGTTGGAAGTTATGATGTTGTAGTTTCTCCGGCTAACAACAAATATCTGATTTCTGCCAAAAGTAAAATTATAATCAAAGAGTAATGTCCTGCATTACTTAATATTTTTTTTTCAACGAATTTCAAATAGTGCTATTTTTTATAATATTTATAACAAAGTGTAATTTATAGATGCAAATTTGTATTTGCTTGTACAGGACATATAAATTAAAAAAAATTTTAGGGAAATTGGTGTAACTATGAAATTATCTTTTAAAAGTTTTAATATTGTGTTAATACTTTTAATTTTATTTATTAGTTTGGGTATGGTTTCTGCTCAGGATAATACAACACAGACAACTCCTGATGAGATAATTTTATCTGATAATGTTGCCGATGATACTGTCAACATTGAGGATGATTTAAGCGCCGCAGATGAAAATGTTTCAGCAGCAGATACTCAAATTATAACAAATAATGTTGATTCGTATTATAAAGAAAAAACAAATCTGGTAAGCTATCTAAAAGATGCAAATGGAGCTCCAATAAATAATAAACAGGTTTCTGTTTCATTAAATGGCAAGATATACAATAAAATAACAGACGGTTCAGGTAAAATTACATTAGCTTTGAACTTAAAGCCAAGTACTTATAATGTGCTTGTCAAATTCGAAGGCGATGAAAATTTCACTGCAAGTGAATCAAGTTCCGTTGTTAAAATCAAAAAGGCTCCGTTAGCTATTAAAATGAACAATTTTAACACTTATTCTAATTCTAATTCATTTTTCAAGGTTAAAGTTTATAATAAGTTAACTGGTAAAGTAGTATCTGGAATTAGGATTGCATTTAAAGTATATTCTTTAAAAACAAAAAAATACTCATATTATTATGCAACAACTGATAGTAAGGGTATAGCAACTTTAAACAAGAATTTAAAGGTTGGTACTTATAAAATTTCCACACATATTAAGGATTCTAAAAATAAGAAATACATCTCTTATAAGGATTCTAAAAATAAAGTAACAATGAAAGTGAAATCTTCTGCAGGTGAAGACTGCTGTTCATTTTTCCTGCAGGTAAGTGGAACTGAATCAGTTGCCGGTTTTAGAAGAGACAATACTGCAATGACCACTATCACTGTTAAAGAATATAAATTAGGTGGAATACCAGTAATAAAACATACTAATGCTAACGGTTTTGTTCATTTGATTGTATTTGCAAACGGTTGGATAGTTGGTAATGGTGGTCTTGATTCACATGATTTTATCAATTCCATGGAAAAATTGGCTGTGGACATGGTTAAATCCAACAAAATTAAAATGTCTTCACTTAAAAAAATTTACAGATATAAAAGAAGTATTAATTTCGGACATTTTTCAATCAAGGCTCCAAATGGTCAATATGCAGTTGTATGGAAAAACAAAATCATAACTGGTAAATTAAAACCTGGTGAATTCAGCTGTTCTCCTAACTTTAAAGAGTACTATCGTCACAGTACCTATAAAAAATACAGTACAAATCCCGCTAAAGCTGCAATCAAAGTAGGTGCTACAGATAAATATGGTGTTAACAGAAGACAAATTGTTGCGCTTCACTGGAAAGCCACAACAGATAAAAACTTCAAAACCACTTCTTCAATCAAGGCTTATGTCGCAAACGATAACGGCAGATATGTTGGAGTATCTTCCGGATGGCGTGTGGATAATGTAAGATTTAAGGACAAATTTTTCAGTAGCAGTAAAATACCTAAAGTTCCTAGCATGAAATATATGGGATCACATAGCTTTGGAAATATCGATAGTCTTGTTAAGATTCCAACAACAGTTAAAGCACCAAACGTTACAAATCCGTTTAACCAAACTAAATACTTTAAAGTTACTGTAAAAAATAAAAATACCAATAAGGTTATTTCTTATAGTAAAATTAAGATTAAAGTTTCTAATAAAAATTTAACTAAATGGTATACTGTTAAAACTAATAAAAATGGTGTGGCTAGTTTGAATACTAAACAATTGATGGTCGGAAATTATGATGTTGTCATATCTCAGGCCAACAGTAAATATTACATAACTGCTAAAAGTAAAATTGTCGTAAGATAATTTTACTTTATATTTTTCTTTGTCAGTTTGACGATTTCTTTTTTTGTCAGATTTATTCCAATTATTTCAAATTTTTTTTCTAACTCATCCACCAATTTTTGAAAGGTTGCACGGTCAGGTCCGGAGATTATATGTGAATGGACATTGGAAACGATTTTATATAAATTTTCAATGGCATCTTTTTGGTCGGGATTCTTGTCAAGGTGATTCCAGAATTGTTTGCCGTCTTCAATGTTCATAGTGTTTATTTTACGGGTTAATGGTGTTTCAATTCCCGGTAAGTGGTATTGTATATTTTCCAGTGTGCATCCGTGTTTGCTGATGATTTTAAATTCATCGTATATTTCATCGACGCCATGTCTTATAGTTATCTTTAATATATGTGGTCTTGTTGATTCGAGGTAGAGATCTTTTCCACCTATCAGCTCAGGAGATACGATTTTATCCGCCCCTGCTTTTCTTAGTCTTGAATAATTTTCTTCTTTGCTTGCTCTTGAAACAATCCATGCATCAGGATTGCTTTCCCTTATGGCTAAAACAATGAATAGGTTGGCAACATCATCTCCAGTACTTATGATAACACTTCTGCATTTTTCACCGGCTAACTGTGATATTAATTCGCTTTGAGTTGCATCTTTGTTAAGAACCACTACAGATTCATTTTCTTCAATATCTTCACATATTTCTTCGTTTTTTTCATAGATGATGACGTTCTGATTTCTTTTGGAAAGTTCTTCAAAAACCACTTTTCCAACTCTTCCAAAACCGCAAAGAATATAATAATCATCCATGTTTTCAATTTTTTTCATTTTTCGCGCTCCTTTTGAGTATTCGCTCATTCTTTCCTGAACATTGGTTAAAATTATATTAAATACATAAGCAAGTAGGGCAACACCTCCAAGGGCTAAGGTTGTTGCAAATATTTTTTGGATTCCTGTTGTTGGAATGTAATCTCCATATCCTACTGTTGCCATAGTAATTATGGAATAGTAAATGGAATCGATGGGATTTAACCCCATGATAAAATAAGACCCGACAATTCCGTAAATAAATAACGCTATGATTAGTATTAATCCACTGGTCACAATTTTTGTAAGCAATGTTTTTAAAAGTTTTAATGTAGTTTTTCGCATATGATTTTTCCTTTAATTAAGATAATTATATGTATATTAAATTGTTATATTTTAACTTAAAGGTGATTTTTTGGACCCAATTGATATGGAGTTACAAAAAATATCCGACACTTAAAAAGTGTGGGATATTATGCATCCGACTGACATGCAGTAATCGAAAATATCCGACACTATAAATGTGTGGGATATTATGAATCCTATCGATATGGAGGTATTGAAAATATCTTACACTTCTTGTAAATAATACTTATCAAATGCTCTCTATGAAAATATATTATATATTTTAGTAGAAAGTGATAGTATGGATAACGAACTTTTAGATGAAATACACATGATGAGAAATCATGCGAAAAGGACACGAGAAGTATACAAGGATGCTGTAAACAAATACACTACTTTTTGTTCAATGTCTTTGGAAGAACTGTTGAAAGAAGCAGAAGCTGAAGAAGATGCAGGCATCAAATGGAAAAAAAGAAAATTAAAAAGAAGATTGTTAACATTCAGACAACACTTGTTGGAAAACTATGCATTGAATACAGTCAACACTCTTTTAAGACCTATTTTAACAATATACAAATATTTTGAGATTGAACTGTTCCCATTGCCTCCAGTCAACAAAAAGAATGTCACTACTTCAGAACCTATAAGATTCAGTGATTTGCCGGACAAAGAACTGTTAAGGAAAGCACTAAGTGTTGCCAGTCCTTTAATGTCAGCTATCATTTGCTTTATGGTTTCCAGTGGTTGTGCTAAAAGAGAAGTGCTTAATTTAACAATCGGAGAGTATATTAAGGCCTTAAGCGACTATACAGATAAGAAAGATATCTATGAAATAATTGAGGATTTGGGCGATGCAGAAAATGTAGTTCCTACATTCAATATCAGAAGACAAAAAACTGATAAGCATTACACTACCTACTGCAGTCCTGAAGCTGTCAATGCGATAAATTCATATCTGTTAAGCAGGAATGATCCTTTAACTAATGACAGACCTCTTTTTAAGATAAATACAACATATCTTTCAGAAATGTTTGTTGCTATCAATGACGGATTGGGTTTTGGCAAAGTAGGATATTTCAACAGGCTGAGAAGTCATATGCTCCGTAAGTTCCATGCATCTGCACTTTACAATGACGGCATGAGTCTGGATGATGTCAATGACTTGCAGGGAAAGGCTAAAAACAAAACCGATCAGTCTTATTTCATGACAAATCCTGAAGATTTGAAATATGAATACATCAAGCATCTCCATGCTGTAACTATAAGTAAGGAAGTTGAAAAGCTGTCTATCAAATCTCCTGAATTTATGCAAATGGAGAATGAAAAGAATAAGCTTGAATCCGAACTTGTTGACATTAGAAAAGAGATGGATGATGTTAGAGAAATGAAAAGAGAACTGGAAGGTCTCAAAGCAAAAGTTGGAAAATAAGAATGATGAATGTGGTGGCATCTTACTTGTGAGATGCTCCTACCAAACATTCATTTATTTTAATTTTAATGTTGATATAACTAATAGCTACTTTTTTTCTTTTATTTTAATCAACTGGTTTTTACATTAACTGCCGTGATTTTGAAAATAATGTCTTGTTTTAAATTGCAGTATATGAACTGGTTCTGGATTGTTGGTTTTGGATAGCTGATGGCGGGTGTTAATGTTGGTTGGTAACAGGTAAGCTATGATGATTCAAGTATTCTTTCGCCTTTTTCGGTTAATCTAAATATTTTGCCGGTTTTAACTTCGGGGTTGATGCATTCCATGACTCCCATGTCAAGCAGATGTTTTATGTTATTGTAAATAAAATTATTACTTCTAATGCTGCCGATTTCAGGATGCAATACCTGATCAACATCTGACATGTCCCAGTTTTTACGTCCGACAGATTTGTTCCAGCGATAGATTACAAGACTCATGTGCCTTGATATGAATCCTTTTTCCAAACCTTCTTTGATGTCATCAAATTCAGTTATTTCAATAAAATACATTCTGCAGGAATATATTCCATACTTTTGAGCTTTTTCTTTTGGAGGAATGCTTCCCATGAACTTCAAGGCGTCTTCATGTGTGCTGTTCCAGGTTAATCCGGATTCATCATTCTCATCTTCGAAGTCAACTACATTTTCACAAATCCATTGCAATAAATTTCGGTCGTTTTTCCTAATCATTTTTTTACTTCTCCCTGTTTTCATGAGTGGTGATTATTATTTTTTTTAACGAGCGTATTTATAGTGAATGAGAGAGCATTTGGTAAGTATTATTTCAATAATTTCACATGGGATAAATTAAACGAGATGCTTTTATTTTTGTTTAATTGACTGCATTGACATTAACGTTGGTGTTATTGAATCCATAATATTGTTTTGAATTGCATATGGAAAAGTAAGTTTTAAATTGGAAATTGCAGTCGTTAATGTCTGATTTATCAATTGAGTGAATTTTATCGTTTAAGATATTACTGCACTGCTATTGTAATTATTCATGATGTTAGATGGATAGCTGTATTGTTGAAATATTTAAATGATTATGAAATAATAATAGCTATGGTGAGTCTTTAAAAAAACTTAAATAGTGTTCTGCATCTGAATTTATATTTTCATTATTTTGATTTGAGATGAAATTTTATGGCCATGATTTTTTGGGTTTTCGAATTTTTGATTTTATACATTTCACTTTTCCCGTCGAATTTTAATATTGAATTGTTTATACAAATTCTCAAAAACACTATGCTTAAAGTCAAGTATTACAATGTTATATTTAAACAGTTTCTAAAAATATGCCAAACAAAATGTTTATATACACAAAATTATAGACCTTAAAATAGTCATTACTGACTGAAAGCAATTTTACGAAGTGGGGGCAATACTTCACACTCGTACAACTTTTCCTTGGTAATGTCTGTAAATAAATATCTGGAGGTAAAATATCAAAAAAGCAGTGAGAAAAAAAGATCATAATAAAAGGATTATAAAAAAATAATTTTATTTTGGATAACGAACTATAAAATATTTTTAATATAATCCTGTAATGGGTCAGTAAGAAAAATAAAAATAATTAGACATGTCCACAAAAACATAGTTAAAAATTAATACTTTTCAAAACTTAACCCAATATCTAGTTTATTTTAAGCAATATATAAATATTTATACATATTAAACCAGAGCCAACTTATATTATTCTAAATATTCGGTAAAGAATGGAAAATTGATTTTACAACATACTATTTTTATTTTCAAAGACTTCTGGCCCATAACAAGTTTTCAGACTGTTGATTATTAAACCCGTTCATGATTACGGGAAAAATAGGAGACAAAAGATCATGTGTGAAGTAATAAAACAGCGGCCAAATGAAATAATTATCTTCAATAACTTCAGGGCACTTGAAGAATGCATTGCCGAAATTCAGGAAACAGAAAACATCCGCAATGAAAGGGAATTCTTCGAGTCATACAGAATCAAGATAATGAAACTGGACTAAATACCAGAAGTGTAGAATTTAAATTTAATATCATGACAGGAGTCTTTAAAATATGATGGAACAAGAAATTGACGGTAAAATCCACGTTGTGGTCCCAAAAGAAATGTGGGAAAAAATGTGGAATATTTTTGATAGAATTGACCAATTGGGCATTGACATAAATAGCTGTTCACAATTTGAAAGATAGGAGGCTGAAAAATAATGGCAACCTCAATCAATCAATTCGAAGACAATTTCCACGGCATCTTAACCCATAGCGGTGAGGTCAAAATTGCCAAAGGAGATATGGAACAGGAAATCCTCTACATTGACGATGACGGCATAGTATTGATGGACGGAGGTAAACACGCATACCAGGCAGCAATACATGCCAAACTATTGTCATTAATCCAATATGCAACAGAGGGTGATATTGGATTTATCAAATTCATAAGAGGGGAACCTTTCATTGTCGGATTCAGGAAAAACAAAAGAGAGGGTAAATATGGAAAATGCAATCCTTGAAATGCAGCAAAACCTCAGAGACGGTTTCTTTGTCGCATTTGTATCTGCAAATAAAGATCACTACTTTCCAGTTACCAAATCAGATGACATTGCTTTCCTGAATGATAACAGAATATCCATCCATAGAAAAAACGGATGGACTTCAATAATTAACTTGGATTTAATTGTTGAAATATGCATCAGGCGTGAGTTGAGTTAAAATGTCCAAACCAGCAAGATTATATCCAAAAGAAGAACCGATGAGGCCAAATCCAAAAATGATTTGGATTGGAAGCATTATATTTGCCATAGCTATCGGATGGTTTGGAATCACAACCGCAAGCTTCGGAGTATTATAAAAAAGGTGATAATAATGGTAAAAGCAGAACTGATAGAAAATCCACAAGAGACTGAAATAGTCACTGCTGTTGATAATGTCCCGGACGTTGATGTAGCTATTGAACAGTGGGACGCTTATCAAAAACTCTGCAAAGGATTATTGAATGACAGTGACTATCAGGAAATAATTGTTAAAGAAAAAGATGAAGACGGAAACTACGTTAAAGTGAAAAGACACTTCAAGAAAAAGTCAGCATGGCAGAAGCTCTCAAGAGCATTCAATGTTGATACTGAAATTGTTGACCGTGACCTTGAAAGGACAAAAATGGGCAGAATCAGAGAAGCATACTACTGCGTGCGTGCAACATTGCCTAATGGTCGCAGCGTAGAATCTGATGCATTATGCTCAAGGTCTGAAAAAGGTAAAGACAAAGTGTCTGACCACACAATAATGTCAACTGCAAAGACACGTGCAACCAATCGTGCAATAGCTGAACTGATTGGAGCAGGTGAAGTGTCAGCAGAAGAGATGTCAGCAGAAAAGATTGTAAGTCAATCAAAATTTTTAAAAGAGGATAACTCCTCTTAAATAATTTTTTAGGAGACAAATAAAATGAGTTTTGAAAATACCAGACAAACAATATTTACAGGTACAGAATTGGACTTTGAAGAAATCGTGGAAATCCCGGAAGGATATGAAAAAGCCGAACTAAGGGACTTTGAAGATGGAACTTTAATAACTGGCAGGCCTGAAATGTCTTCAGTAACATCCTATACTTTCGATGATGACGGTGAGGAAAAAACCGTCAACCGTTTTAAATTATTCATTTTCAAAGATGATGAAAAAATATACGTTGAAATAAACGTTAACCTCAAAAACGATGGTGACCTTCACAAAAACATCAGAAAAGGAAGTGTACTCTTTGACTTCATAACCTCTATCTTAGAATTGGAAAATACAGGAAGTGTTGGCAGATCCAATATCTTAAGAAACGTCAACCTCGCTGAATACAGGGAATTCGTAAACAACTTAGGTGAAATGACAATACAGGTCAAAGAAAAGTCCGGAAGCTATATCTATTACAGTTTCATCGTACGTGACGTTCAGGTAAAATAAGCGGGTGTATGAATGAGTAATGTAGCTGAATTACCTACAAAGGATACAATAACTCTCATTATCAACAGGGACAATGTTGATAAGGTCACATATGTATTTAAAAACAGGTATGGTAATAAAATCGGAGAATATCTAAATAAATCTCCCGCTACATTATCTTCCCAAAGCAATGTCGCAAGACAGTTCAAACAGATTATAAATCCTAACGGCGAGTTGAAACCGAGACAGGTCAACAACCAGTTTTCAGAACTTAAGCAATTGCTGCAGCTTCACTATGAAAATGAGCTATCTGTTATCGAGCAGGAAATAGCTGACAAGAAACAGGCCGAGCAGGAAAAGGATTCCAATAAATTAAAGGAAGCTATCACCAAATTGCAATCTCTAAGCTGTCCTTTAGTTTATATCGGAAGTCTTGTTGAATGGTTTACTGCAGGTGAGCGCAACAACATAATGTATGCATTTACCGTATATGCAGGACAAGTTATCCTCAAAAATCCTGTTTCTGTAATATGTCTTGGCGAGGCAAGCAGCGGCAAATCACATATTCAGGAAACAGCATTAAGACTGATTCCCAAAAGGTTTGTTGTCAATGAAAAAAAGATTACCGAGGCTGCACTCTTCAACCGTGCAAAAAAGGACAGATATTTCTATGACGGGATGATTGTCAACTATGGCGATATGGGAGGAAGCAATGACCATGAATTCATGGAGGAGTCCAAAAACCTCATGAAGGAACTTCAGTCTGACGGCTTTCTAAACAAGCCATTAAACATTCCGGACGGTGAAGGCGGATGGGATGTAAAAGACCTGGAACTTGAAGGCAAGCCATGCCTGACATATACTACCGTACCTAATCATTATTTTGATGATCAGGAAATGAGCAGAAGCATTTTCATCACACCTAGAATGGACAATCAGAAAATCTTCAACAGAAGAAAAAGTGCACTGGAATTCAAGCACGGCAAAAGCTACAGGATTTTAAAGCAATACGAAAAGGAAGCTGAACTGGTGCCATACATGCTATTGCATCTAAAGGAGGTATTTGAAAATACTGTAGTGATTAATCCGTATGTTCATTTTGTCATAGACTTTTTAAAGAATTCTTCTTTTTACAAAAGGGATTTTGACAAGTTCAATGGGTTACTTAAAACAATAACTGCCCTGAACTATTATAATCATAAAGTCTATGATGTTGACGGTAAAAAGGTGGTGCTCACAAATATTGCTGATGTGCAATTGTTCATGAGTCTTTTAAGACCATACAAGGAAAGCATATCTGCAAACCTTGCACCAAAAGCTGTTGAAGTTCTAAACGATATCAGAAACAATATTGATGATTGGAAGGTAAGCAAGGACAGGGAAGTGCTGAACATGGGCATTACAACCAATGATTACTTCACACTTCAAAGCCTCGGATTGAGCAAGGCATCAGCAAGGAAATATATGTATGAACTGGCTGACAAGGGATTTCTACAGATTACTGACAGGTCAGGAAGATCCAATGTATATGATCTTGCAAAAAGTGAAGTGGAATCAATCAGCTATGATTTAAAGCACATGGACGATTCAGTATATGATGATATCTGCTATGAGATTGGGCAGTGGGTTGTAGACATTATGAAGGAAGATAAATTTGTTGAGGGGTTAAGTATAATGAACTTTGATTCAGATATAAGAAAGCCAATATGGATTGGCAAAAAACCATAAAAACTGAAAAACCATGAAAACCAAAAAACTAAAAAAACCATGTAAACTTATAAAAACTTTTGTAAAAGTTTTTTTTAAAAATTGTTTATAATCGTTTTTAGATAAATTGGAGGATTTTGCTTTTGTTTTGGGGGGGTGGTTTACACAAAAAAACTTAAGGTCGGGGTATGAGCGGGAGCAGGTTTAACAAGTTGTCCCGTATACTCCGGCAAAATTTGGTTTTTTAAAAAATCATTTTCGTGAAACTTCTTATGGATTGTTATTATTTGATTTAACGGATTTTAAGGAGTTTTTAAAAAAACCATCAAAAAAGTTTACAATAGTTTTTATGGTTTTTATGGTTTTTATAAAAATTGATTGTTATGAAATCTATTAAGCAGCAGATAATCGAAGCTAAAAAAGAAAAACGAGAAAGAGAGGAAGAATTATGGTTTGTGGATTACTGTAACAACTGCAAAACAGGATTGGCTTCAGAACATGATATTCCCTGCCATCATCCATGGTACTGTTGGCATGAATGCGAATCAGCCATTGTACAATCAGGGATTGTCCGGATAGATGAGTTTAGAAAGCTGCATGGATACGTCACATCACAGATGTATTGGGAGTATAAGGAGTTGAGAAAAAGGCAGCGCCAATTGATATGGCAGGGTAGAAGAAAATTATTGAGAGATTAAAACAAATAAATTTATTACTAATTTTATATAAAAAATATAATAAACAATATAATAAAAAATTATAATTGGAAATGATATGTCATGGGAATTACTGATTATATTAGAACCAGATTATTGAATAATCGTGTGGAGCAGTACAACACCAAGCGCAGCTATTGGGGTGAAAGTGAAAGACAGCCTAGAGTCGATGGAATCAACACAGGTCTTGATCTTGTCGATGCACTTCCGCCAGTGATAAATAAAACAATAACCAATGCACGTTATGCTGTTAAGCTTGACGGTTATACTTCAGGAATTTTGAAAAACAGAATTGATAAGGCCAATGTCAATATTGTTCTTGTGGATAAGGAAAACAAGCTGTCTCAGGAGCAAAAATTAACATTAATTCTTTGGGCCAGAAAAATTGATATTAGACAAGTGGCTAAGGAAATCCTGCAGGGTGGGATGGTTGACGGTGAAGGACTAATCAAACCTGTGCAGCGCTGGGATAAAAGTATTGGCAAATACATCAAGCCAATATTTCTTGAAATTGGTGCGCACGGTTACGGACTGAAAAAGGAATTCAATGACGATAATGAAGTCCAGCTGTACCTTCATGAGATGCCGAAAGATATAGTCAATGGTTCTCCCGAAGACTTTAACAACTATGTCAGTGTTGAGGAAGGGACATTAACGGTCAAATATGATGCTGATGAGGTCATTAACTTCATGTACAATGAAATTTACGGTGAAGCCCAAAGCATCATCTTAAATTGCCTTGATGACATTTACCATAAATGCAATCTGGAGAGAAACCAGGTTGAAAGAATCAACAAGGACAACATCATTGAAGTAAAGCCGTCTCTTGACGCTAACGGCCAGCCTATAATAACCGAACTGTCATCAACCGCTAAAGAGAATCTTTATGCAGATTATGGAACAACTGCCGATTCGAATGTAGCTATTGTGCCTCCTGGAATTGAAAGTAAAATCTTAGGTGGTAACAACTACCAGTCCGACTATACAAGACAGACTGAAATCTTCAGGAATAATATCTTAAGGACTTTCGTTACTCCACAATCACAGGCAGGTAACGAACGGTCTAACCAGAACGTTGCCGAATACATTAACGATTCTGCCATTACAGGATTTATCGTTAATGTTGCCAATGACCAGAAATGGGTGTTAAAATATTGCAATCAACTATTGAATATGCAGCTGGAACTTATGGGTATTGACGAAACATTGAATATATATTTCAGCTATTCAAGAGATGATGTGCTCCGATACATTATGGAACTCTCCTCTGAAGGTGATGAAATCTATAAGAACTACTTGTCTAACTTTGAAGAGGAACAGCCTGTCGGTGAGAGAATTTCATCTGAAAGCGGTGTTGAAGTATAATGTTTTTTGCAAAATATTTATATGCAATATCATACATAATTATAAATTGAATTTTATAGGAGGTAAAAACTTCATTTGAGGTTCAGCCTGTATATCCTTGTCTCGACGAGGGGCGAATTAGGTGGTATACGGGTTCTTCTATCATTCATATAAATCAATTCTAATTTTCATATACAAACTTAATTACTTTATTTTTTATTAGATCAATGAATTCATGATTTTCATTTTCAAAATTCTGGAATGCAGACCATGAAATCAAATCCGCCATTTGCAAACCTTTATAGTGCATTGAATCCGCATGCTCGATTACAATAGGTTGCTTTTGAATATTATTTAAACTGTTTAAAAAGAGTTCATTGAAATTGTCAATTTCTTTCTGTTTGTTTTTTGACTTGTCAATGAATATGAAAGTGGGTTTATCGATATTGATTAATTCAGCCAGTTTTGAAGCTAAAATGTCATATGTCTCTTTGTTGTCATATTCATAACCTATTTTATATCTGTTTGATTTGTCAAAAACTATTATGAAAGCTTCATAGTCCAGGTTTTTCAACTTTTTGAGGATTTTGATTTTTAATTCATAAGGTAAGTTTCCGCCTTTGATTTCAGCTGAACTTAACATTTTCTTTTTAGATTCTCTTCGGCTTTTCTTGATTGTCTTATCCAGCTTCTTTGAATCCTCAACTTTGATGGCAGCCATAATAAAATGCTTTGAACTGCTTTGTTTAGTTCCCAAATCTCCGCTTTCATCAATATAAATATAAGACATGCTTAAAACCCGATTATAATTATTTAACAACGCATTATTAATCTATTTTTTATCATTAATTAATCTTTTTAATGACAAATAGAATATAAATATTTATATAAAATAAATAATAAAATATATAATAAATAATATAATAAAGTGATAATCATGAAACATGAACTTTTTGAAGTCGGATCATATGACTACTCCGATTTGGATAAACGTCTGACCAAACCTGTTGAATGGACTGCTGAAGATCTAAAGCTAATAGCTGAAAACTACCGTGGCGGAATTCCTTTAACATCAGAGCACGATAGGGTTTATATCGGCATCGGAAACAACATCGTATTCGAAGAGGATAAGGGAAAGCTATTCATAGACCTTCCGGATGAACTTGACATGAAAGGAAAAGGGCTGTCACCAAAAGTTGATGTTTTGCTGAAAGACAATGGAGATTCATTTGGAATTGATACTATGAGCTTGATAGATGTTGGCGTAACCAAAAACCCGAGAAAGATAACTTTGTTGAATTCTGAAATAACCGGCGAGACTGGTGCAACCGGAGAGACAGGAGAAATCGGAGAAACTGGAAATCCAGAACCTGCACCACAACCTCCTGAACCGCAAAACCAGGACGCTAATGTGGCCACTAATCTGCTTTTGGAAAAACTTCAGGGCAAAGATGCTGAAATCGGAAAACTGCAGGATGAAATTGACAACCTGAAAAAGGAATCCAAAAAGTATGACAAGATTAAAAAGTCTATAGAGGAAAACAAGGAATTCATAAACAATAAGGAAGATATCCTAAAGGAATTGTCTGAACTTAGAAAACATGAAAATGAAAGGAAAATAAAAGAGTACGAAGCCAAGTACAACTTCAACTACAATGAAAACGCACAGGACAAGGAAATAATCGATAAGCTACTCACAGGTGATGTTGATATGGAGCTGATGGAAAAATTGGCTGAGAGAAGAATAAAGATTGAAGCTACAAATGACATTTCAGTTCCTGGAGGACGCAACCCTCAAAACTCAGGTGAAATAGGTGAAATTGGATCAACTGGAAAAACAGGAGATGAAAACGCTCCGTCATTTACAACCCGTGAAGAATATAACAAGATTCTAAAGGACATGGGATTCAACCGAACTAGAATATAGCTATGATGGTGTTTTTCTAACTTTTCCACCGGAGCTATACTTTCATTGAATCGCTCGTTATTTATATTTTGGGAAAGTGTTTTCATGTGTTTTCACTTTCCCTTTTTAAATTTACAAAACTTAACCCTCGAACCGACCGGTAAACGGTCGGTTCTTAAATCTGACATGATTAATCATTTCTTCATATGGCTATTGCGACTCATTTCATTCGTCGCAACCTGTCCATCATAGATGGACAGCTTATTTTTCTTGATTGGCCTTTACTGGAAAATAGCAAAAACAAATCAGTAATATTATTAAACATTAAAGTAATAAATAATATTAGAGGAATGAATAAATGTTTTGTAAATGGTATTATCATGGCTGTTGTTTACTATTTGCGTGCCCCTGTGATTTGACTGGCTCATGCGGGCTCAAAGAATGAAACATACTTAAGGTCATATTTCATGAATTGTTTTTTGCATTAATGCCTGCGGTATTGATGTCTGTTTGTTGATGTAAACTATTTTTTCAAAGGTAATCCTATTGATAGTTTTTCCGTTAATGTAACTAATTTTTTATTACTATTTTTATTATATTATTTATATAAAATAAATAATAAAATATTGATTATGACATTGCAGGAAGAACTACAAATCAATATTGTAATGAGTAATTACAACCAGAGAAGCGGAAGCTATTCATCCGGCTATGATTACCTCTTTTTGGATAATCTATCTGACAGCCCATATGTCAATCTTTTCAGAAATGACTTGAAAAATCTTAAAATCAAAACCAAAGACAAAACGGAATGCAAACTTCTATACATTCCAGCTTATGAATCTCAAAGCTCAGCCATTCTAGTTAGAATTCCAACAGGTAAGATCTCTCAAACCACAAAGCTATTGCTGGATGTTCATGACAAATCAACAACATTTTCAAGCACTTTAACAATTGGAGGAGATGTGTTAATGTTTGATGCAAACTCTGATACATACTCACAATTTTTCATGAACTACTCAGGATTATCATCAAACAATGACTCAACAGACGGTGGGAAATTTTTAAGAGTTAGATTTGTTCCAAGCATTGACGGAAGCTCTCCAACCGGATTAATCACAACCAGCGCTTCAGGTCAATCATTAGCAAATAATCGTGTCACCGTTGCAAGATTTAAAAGGATAAACGGTAATGTCAGCGTTAATGATAATGCAACATATCATGGAACAACAACCGGATGTGTCATGATGCAGTCAGACTTTAATCTCACGATTTACCAGGAGGATTTGAAATCAACAAGCATAAACTTCGGAGGCAGTAAATCCTACTGCATGTTCACTGGTGCTGAAACATTGCTTATGGCCAGTTCATTTGATGCATATTCATCAGGAAGCGATGACGAGGGAAACTGGAAAAAGTATCATATTCACGGCCGTGCAGGAACGGGAACATCAAACACTTCAGATTACTTGGAAGGATTCATGAGAGACAATCCAACCAAAATTTATCAAAATGATTACAATGAGGTTTCCATTTCTCCGGAATGGTATCTGACAGATGAATTTGAGGAATATAATTATGTTGACTTGAAGTGGCTTTTGATATTTCCATCGCCATTGTTTGCAGCCAATGGAATTCCGCAGGTAAGCGTAACGCAAAGGCAGACAAAAACCGGAATCAGATTATACAAAGGTGAACATGAGTATCCTAAGGCCTATAAAGGCAGTACATTATTGTGGGATGCCAATGACGAGTCATTGGAAAATACAGGCCTTTACATACCGGATAAGATAATCAACCATGATTGGGATTGGGTGTTTTAGATGATTATCGATTATGATGAAACAATAGGACATAATCGTGGCCATCCGACAGGATTAAGTCATGAAGAGAAAATGGATGTTATTGCATGTCTTCTGGATGAGGGCGAAAAGAGGTATGTTAATGAGGAGCATACTGCATGGATTTCAGCAAACCAGTGCCGTGTCGGTGAAATGGTAACGCTGGATGAGTCATCAACAATGGAGCATACAATAGTTAGAAAAGCTAATGAAGGCGATCTGGCCTTTGGTTATCTTCTGGCTAAAGTTCAGGTTCGCTCATCTGGATATACTCTCGTTACTGTAGCGGTATTGGGTGATGTCTTCAGATTGAAACTGAAAAGGCCTGCTCCTGCAGAGATATTGCCGAACACCAGAATATACATTGACAAGGACGGCGAATGCAATCCAATTGAAGGACATGACTTGAGGTTATTATCAATAGTTAATCTGACGGAAAATGAGGATGTGGAATACATCAGGGTCTATCGCCAAATGTCTGAAATCGAAATGTATCCAGAATCACAGAACTGTATAGATCTTGCCGATTGCAGTTTTGAACAGGACGAAATAACCCATGTTGTCAACATGATCGTACCAACGGAATCCAATATCATGGCACAGGCCAATTATGTCAAGGATAATGACGGCGTTACATATTGCGAGCTTCCGGACGTAGCTATTGTCAATAATGTCAGATTTGTATGGGAAGACAACAAGCTGTACATGGAATGGGAAGGCTGCAGTGAAGATGAAAAAGTATATTTTATATAAAAGAAATAATAAAATATATAATAAATTATATAATAAAAAATATAATATTATAGTGAGGTTTAAGATGACAATAAGGAAACTGGTGGGAACACTTGAAAACAAAGGACCATACATAGACCAGTCAACAGGCCACTGGTTTTACTGGAACGGCACCAAATACGTTGACTCCGGTTATCCTTATGCCGTCAAACCCATTATATCATTTAAAATCGAAGATGGTATTCTATATTATTCAATTACTTGGGAGGCACAATGAAATACATCAAATACTTTGAAACTTTAGAAGAGTACGAATCCTGGATAAACATTGAAGAGAATGCTGAAGAAGTATACAGAAGCGAAGAAAAGATTTGCGTTGATGGCATAATCCTAAGCCATACAAACAAACCTTACACAGAAAAGGAGGAAAAACAATGATTTACGAATGGTTGGAAAAAAACAGAAAGGACATTGACATTTTAACTTCATTTCTAGTCACAGCTATTCCAGTCGTCATGTTATACTCAGAGGCATTAGGCATTACCGAAAATACAGTTCCCTACTGTATCCTTATGATAGTGTTAGGCATAGCCAGCCATTATGCAAGTAGGATAAGAGGTCAAGGAGATGTTGAGAGCGCTAAAAAGAAAGCTAAAAGGGTTTTGGGTTATCCTGAAGAATGATAAGCTTCTTTGGAGGATATTGTTATCATGAACAAAATAAAAAAGAAGATACTCATCTGCAACTTTACCAAAACAATTTCAAGTGCTGTTTTAACAGCAGTAGCTATCAACATTATCATGACCAACGCAACAAAGTATGCTTTAATTGAAGGACTATTGCCGTTTACATTAGCCATCATTATTGTTGCATTAATCGACTTTTATGAGTATAGATGTGAGCGTGAAGACAAGGTGACTTTAGAGGATTTGGAGTCAAGAATCAAAAAACTGGAGGAAAGTGAATGAAGATATTGATTGCAGTTCCAACCTTTGAGACCATCAAACCCGAATGCTTCAAAAGCATATATGGTCTGACAAGGCCCGAAGGATATAGTCTCTACTTTGATTATGTAGCAGGATATGACTGTGCTAAAGCTAGAAACCAGATAGCCAAAAATGCAATGGCAGGAAACTATGACTATGTATTGATGGTAGATTCAGACATTCAGCTTCCTTCAGATGCTTTAGTCAAGTTACTTGAATGTGAATCAGATATTGCACTTGGATGGTATTATCGCAAGAGAACAAAAACAGACCAGACAATCATCTATACCTTCGGCAAGGACTTCAACGATGACAACTGCATCAAAGGAAAGACAATGATCCATGAAGTCCCAAGGCCAATTGAAGTCAAGGGTGGAGGACTTGGAGTTGCATTAATCAATGTTAATGTATTTAGCAAACTTCAATATCCATATTTCAAGTTTGTCACCTATCCAAATGATACAGTATTGTCTGAAGATTTATATTTCTGCAATCTGGCCAGTGAAAATGGTTTTAACATTAAATGCAATCCGACTGTAAAAGGAAATCATATATTTGACGTGATGATATGAGTGATACAATTGTTTTATTGGAAGAAAGAAAGGAGATTACTACCTTCTTATTGGATGATGGGGTTAAAACATTGGTAGATAATGTAATAACTGCATCAGGTAGTAGTCTTGGATATGAGTATTCCAATAAGTGCATGGTAGACGATATACTTTGTATTTCAGACAAATCTGCAATAGGAAAAGAAAGTTTAAGAAAATACTCAGGTGACGATACGGAAGTTCCTGTAGGGGTCCTTGTCAATGAACCTGTTGTAATGACAAATGGGGAGAGAAAAGGAAGTGTACTTCTCTTAGGAGGACTTTACCGTTTGAAACTAGCTTCAGGAATCGTTAATGTTAAAGCAGGAGATAGGATTAAATTATCTCCAAACGGAGCCATTGTCGATAATGCAGGTGAGTTTCTGGCATTTCATCCTGTTGCAAATTCAGATCAATACAATTATGTCAATTGTTTCCAAGTAAGTCTTGGAGGTAAAGGAGAGAAAGGAGACACCGGAGATACAGGTGCTGCTACTGTTATCTTGGGGTCTTATGATACTTTCGAAGAACTTATAGCAGCACATCCAACTGCCAATGAGGGTGATGCATTCCTGGTGGATGGTGAACTCTTCGTTTGGCACAATGATTAAAAAAATAAATTTATAGAGGTGTTTATATATGGCATGGACAAGCGTGGGTACTATTAAAGGACCAAAAGGAGATACCGGTGAGAAAGGTGACACCGGAGACACAGGTAAAGCTTTTGAATACACAGACTTCACACCAGAACAGTTAGCAGGATTGACTGGTGATAAAGGAGATAAAGGTGACAAAGGTGATACTGGAGACGTAGGCGCTACAGGAGCAACCGGAGCAACTGGTGAAAAAGGAGATACTGGTGCTACCGGTGCAACTGGTGAAAAAGGTGATACTGGGGACAAAGGAGCTACTGGAGATACCGGAGCAACCGGTGCTACAGGAGACACCGGAGATCCATTCAGCATTTACAAAACATATGCATCCGTTGCAGCTATGGAAGCCGATGCAAGTAATGTTCCTGAAGGAATGTTTGTAGCCATCCAATCAGATGTTGAAGATCCGGACAATGCAAAGTTATACTTGAAAGGAGCAAGTGAATTCACTTTCGTAACTGACATGTCCGGTGCAACAGGTCTTAAAGGTGACACAGGTGCCAAAGGAGATACTGGAGCAACCGGAGCTACAGGTGCTACTGGTGATAAAGGAGAAACCGGAGACCAAGGCCCACAAGGCGTAACAGGTAATAAAGGAGATACCGGTGCCAAAGGCGATACCGGAGCAAAAGGAGATACAGGTAACACAGGGGATAAAGGTGACACTGGTGCCAAAGGGGACACTGGAGATACCGGTGCTAAAGGAGATACTGGGGATACTGGTGAAATGGGTCCTCAAGGATACAGCACCATCATCAAAGGAAGTTATGCCAGTTACGCTGATTTGATTGCAGCACATCCGACCGGCACAACCGGAGATGCATACCTTGTTGACGGAGAACTTTACGTTTTCCAATAAAAAAACTAAATCCATAGATTCCCTATAGGAAGTGCCGGCCGTTAATGTTGGTGCTTCCTTTTTTTATAAAACAATTCAAGGTGATAATATGTCATGGGTAAACGTAGGAAATATTAAAGGAGATACAGGTTCTGATGGTGATAATGTAACAATAATAAAAGATTCTGCACACGGCTTTATCTATTTCGGTTCCGGTGAGGATGAAGTATTCCTGTATCTCAGCGAAATAAAAGGACCGAAAGGAGACACCGGAGCTACCGGTGCAACAGGTCCTGCAGGTCCGGTCAATCTTGTATCCGCTTTGGATACAACAGATACAACCAATGCCGTTATCAACAGTGCAGTGGCCACAGCCATTCAAAACATAAGCAGTCAGATCGGAACAATAACCTCAGCACAAAGCGCCAATCTGACATTGCTTGGGAGCTGATTGACCATGGGTTTTACAGCTCCTGACCTTTCAGAAATCCTAGCAAACGAACAGGAATTAAATGCAAGATTAACCAATTTAAGAGGATTGCTTAGAAATGAACTGGATGACTTGGCCACCAGCTATTCCAACAATGATTCAATAAAAAGACTGATTGAAAGAATCACTAATCCTCCGGCCTGGAAAATTGAGAGAAGCTCAACATATGACACTGACCAGCTGGGAACACGTGTTGCAGTAACGGGGTGTGATGTGTACTCCTGGAACAAATATAATCCGACAACATATGCTGACAGCGACTACTGGTACCTCCAGTCCCTAACAAAATCTTCAAATGCCACAGCAACAGCATGGGGATTATTCAACACAGGAACCATTAATCCAACCGACATATATGATTTAATCGTTTATGGTAGGGGCATGGCTATTTTCAACAATAATGCTTTTTCAGGTGTCGGCTTCAGCTATGGCATACCGCAGGCAGGTTCGGGAATGACAGGATTTTACATTGGAATCACACTGGATTCAGGAACATATCGTCCTGCATATGCAATATTCAACAACAGCACAACTCCAATAATAACAAAAATGGATTATGGAACCTATGATTCTTCAAATCAGAAATTCAGATTATACATGATGCACGATGATGATTATCTGAAACTGTACTGGTTTAAGGATAATGACTTTTTATGGAATGACTGGTTTGATTTATCCGATTTGCCTCAAGGCTATGAAAGTGCTGAGCTTAAGTTCGGATATGTTAGTCATGGGACCGGCCTTGGAAGAATGTCATATGTTCCAAGATTATACCTGTCCTCACCATGCAGATTAAATGTACTATAAAGGAGGAATCGTTAATGTCAATTGCAAGTGATGTAATAAATACAAATACAAAACTGACAATTATAAGAGATTCATTAAGAGAATTGTTAACACAGCATGGGATTGTATATTATAGTGATGATGATGTTTTCACGCTGGCAAGAAGAGTCTGGTTTTTAGTCCATCCGACAAACGGATCTCCCGGTGGAACATATCAGGATTATGCAGTGGTCGGACATCCTGTTGGTGTTAGTGTCAATAAGGATTCAGATGACGGCAATGAACTCCCGGACGGCAGTGTTGCAGACTTTTTCATAAGAGTCAACGGTGGAAATGAAATTCATGTAAAATCAGTGTTCAGTAATGGTGAAGCCAGCTGTTCATACATTCCTGAAAATGCCGGTGATGTTTTAACAATCAGGGCATTGGTCAATGATTTTCAGGGAGTATATCTTGAAACTGAAGTATTGTCGTTTAGATATGAAGATGAATATGAAGTAACTCCTGATTCATACACTTTAGTTAAATATCCATCCTCGGCCAGCATTACAGTCAGTGAAGTTGATGAATTCAACAGTGACTATGACTATGCCAATGGAGTTGAAGTTTCAAAAACATACGGGTCTCCTCAGGCGGCTTATATGATTCCAACCAGTTTGATTGATGGGGTTGACTTGTCAGATACTGGAATTCACTTTTCAGCTATTGTAAGTCCGATGTATTCATCATCAAGCGGATGGGCAAGTGGAATCTGTCTTTTGAATTCCAATAATCTGAATCATTATCGTGACAATAGGATTCTTGAACTTGGAGCATATCCTGGAAAAAAGGGTCTGAAATATTCCGGAACAAATCATGCAATAAATGAGATAAATACAAGTAGCGGACAATTAACATTGAATGGTGCATTTAAATTTGAGTTATGGTATGACGGTTCATATGTTAAGGCAACTATCTCACATTATTGGAATGATACTGTTTATTATACATATGAAAGCTCATCACTTCCGGATGAGATAGCAAATATGGAAACGGTCTTTCCGGCATTCATGATTTATGATTACGGTGGAAAAATCAGATTCAGAGAATGTTTAATTGAACCATGGAGCAGTGATTAAAATGGCAGATACAGAATGGATAGAAATTGGACGTGTAGTTGGCGATACCGGACCTAAAGGGGATACCGGAGACATTGGCATCGGAACTGTAATAAAAGGACATTACAACACTTATGAAGAGTTCATTCAGGTTCATCCTTCAGGAAGTTTAGGTGATGCATATATTGTTGACGGTAGCTATTATTATTGGGAGGGAACCGGCTGGGCAAATGCAGGTTCTCTTAAAGGAGATAAAGGTGATACTGGTGATAAAGGTGTTAAAGGAGATACTGGTGCGAAAGGCAGTAAAGGAGACAAAGGCGAGACTGGACCAGCTGGACCGCAAGGAGAACAGGGACTTAAGGGAGATACTGGAGACACAGGACCTGCTGGAGATACTGGACCGGCCGGGCCGACTGGGGACACTGGAGCTACTGGCGCTGGTCTTACTATTAAATGTTCGTATAGTACTTACGAGGAACTGATTAATGAACATCCTCAAGGCAGTGATGGTGATGGCTATCTGGTAAACGGATCTCTTTATGTCTGGAACGGTTCATCATGGAATAATGTCGGAAACATTAAAGGAGATAAAGGAGATACTGGTGAAACCGGAGTTAAAGGAGACACAGGTGTTAAAGGCGATACAGGTGATGCATTCACATTTGAAGATTTCACACCAGAACAATTGGCCAGTTTAAAAGGTCCAAAAGGTGACACTGGAGGCACTGGTAGTAAAGGTGATACTGGTGCTAAGGGAGATACTGGAGCTACAGGTAAAACCGGAGCAAAAGGAGATACTGGTGCAACAGGTCCTGCAACAGATGAAAACGCAGGATGGAAACTGCCAGTCGATGCAATATTGACTACAACAACATTGCCTACTGGTGTTAGCAAAGGATATCGTGTAGCTATTGTAACAAATTCAGTAATGGCTATTAAAGAGTATAACGGTTCGTCATGGGAAACTGAATCACTTGATGCCTATTCTGTGATACCTTTAAAATATTCTGGAGGCATACAGATGTATCTTGCAAAAAGTAGTGGGCCTGTTTATATGGGAGTTGAATATGGAGTCTTCGGTAAGTTCCGCTTCATGACTCAATCAGCTTATGATGCGCTAAGTAGCTATGATGAGGATACAATTTATTTTGTAAGAATTTAATAAGTGATAATATGGAACTGTCAGATGAACTGTTAATAGAAATGAGTTATGTAAATATATCAAAGTACAGAACTAAAGTAATGAAGTCTTTAGATGGAGAAGTGTTAATACCTTCCCAAATAGCTAAAAACTCAGGGATTAGAACAAATCACATTTCAAAGGTTCTGGGAGAATTAAAAGCACATGAACTTGTTGAATGCATTAATCCTGAAGTTAGAAAAGGTAGACTATATAGGCTGACTGAGAAAGGTGATGAGTTAATTAAAAATTTTAAAGAATAATCATCTATAGTAACCAATTTAACTATTATTATAAAACTTTATAATCTTCTTTTCTAATTTCTACGTCACGATCTCTTAAAATCAAATTTTCAATGGTATTATTAATTATTTCATTGAAAACATTTGTAAAATGATTAAACATATCTTCTTCAGTAATGTCATTAGATTCGAAATAACATGAAAATACATGTTTGTTTTGAATGATGTGCTCTGATTCATTAAAGTTATCAATAGCTTGTTTATATTCAATATAATATGGGAAGGGGATATTTTGAATGTCATACGTAGGTGTATTTTCCATTATTGCCAAATATTTTAAAGAAGGAGCATATGTTGGATTGGTTATAACTATTTTTTCAAATTTTTTTTCAAAATCTCCTTTTAAAGTTATTGGTAAATCATCCATTAATTCTGGATTTGAAATGAGATTTACAAACTGCATAATAAGATATGCATGACCTGATAAACATTCTATCCCAACATCTTTATTTTCAACATTAGTTTTAATGTAATTATATACTAAAAGAGTAATTTGAATTTCTCTTTTTAAAAGATTAATAGCCTTTTTTGAATGAATGTATCTTAATTGTAAAAATCTTGAATTTAAATTTTCGTCAAATAATTCATTATTATATTTCATTAAATCCATATTAAATTTAAAATTAATTAAAATACCAATCAATGTTATTGATCCCATAAACAAACTAGCAAACACAGTTTTTATTTCAATTGGAGTACAAACGAAAAAAATTATACCTATAGAAACAATTGCTAAAATTCCCATTATACCTATTAAAAAATAAATCACGCTATTTTTAATATCCATTTATATGCATCCCATATTAATTTCAATATCTAATTAAAAATTAATATGGATTTTAAAGAATTAATATATTTCTCTTTAAGATTTTTAGGATTTTCCATGAAATAAGATGAATGAGTATTGTTCTTACCTCTTCCTTGAAGTGCATCAATTTCTTCTAAACTCAAACCATTTTCGTGATTATATAATGCTGAAGCATGAAATTTTCGTAACATATGACTTCTAAAACGATTATACTTTCTGACTTTACCTAAATTTAAAGTTTCATTAATTTCGTTGAAATAATTATTCAAATAATCTAAATTAGTTTTAAATAACTTATCATCATTTTTTAATTTTCTTTTAGATATAATTAAATAATCTAAGATATAAGTAACGGCTTCTGGAGAACAGAAAGTAAAATAAAACTTATTAGTTTTTTGTCTTTTAAGTTTAAATGTTGGAACTACATCATTTCTCTTAATTAAAATAGTTATTATTTCATAAATATCATTACTATCATGATATTCTTTTGTGGAATCAATAAAATCTTGAATTGTAATATTCAATGTTTCTTGGCGAGCACAGCCACTACTGGAAATAAATAAAATAATTGCTTTCATAATAGGATTAGTGATGTTAATAGCATCTTTAATGATTTTTTTAGTAGGTAAATCTTCAAACATTATTGGTTTTAATTTATTACTATTTTTAAGATTTAAAGGTGGCAAATTATGAATCTCAATTTCAAAATGCCTATAAATAGTTAAGATTCTTTGAAAATGAACTTTAACAGTGCTTATGAGGTATTGTTTTTGTAAATACGCTCTAAAATTTAATAATCTTTTTTTAATCCTACGATTTTTCCATCTAACTCCATTTTCCTCATCTTCTTCAGCTTCTTTAAGAAGTTCTGATAAAGACATGTTATTAAAATTTGTATAAAGTTTGATTGCATTGTTATAACCATAAACAGTTCTATTATTCAAATTTCGAATTTTAATGAACTCATTCATGATTTCTTTGTCTTCATGATTCATAATAATATTTGTTTACTTTCAGAAAAAATGGACATTTTTATGAGAAGATTGGTAAGAAAGGTGAACCTGTTTGTATTGATGATGAAATTCCTTTTGACATTCCAGATACTTGGGAATGGTGTAAGTTTGAAAATATAATTGAGCTCATTTCAGGGAGGGATTTGAAAAAAACACAATATAATGATTTAAATAAAGGCATTCCATATGTTACTGGAGCTAGTAATATTATTAATAATCAATTATTAATTAATAGGTGGACTGAGGAACCGGCAGTTATAGCTATAAAAAAGGATATTTTATTAAGTTGTAAGGGGACTATAGGTAAAATACTAATATTAAATGAAGATAAAGTCCATATTGCTAGACAAATAATGAGTATTCGTTTAATAGATGAAACTTTAATTAATAGGGAGTATATTGTAATATTTTTAATGTATTACGTTAATAATTTAATCAATATTGCTAAAAGTATGATTCCAGGAATATCTCGTGAAGATGTTTTAAAAATTAATATCCCATTACCTCCTTTAAATGAACAAAAGAGAATGGTCAAAGAAATTAATAAGTTAAATCCATTAATTAATGAATATGGTATTAATAAAAAGAAATTAGATAAATTAAATTCTGAATTTCCAGATAAACTTAAGAGTTCTATTTTACAGGAAGCTATTCAAGGTAAGTTGGTTCCTCAAGATTCTAATGATGAACCTGCATCAGTTTTATTGGAAAAAATTAGAGATGAAAAAGAAAGATTGATTAAAGAGAAAAAAATCAAAAGAAATAAAAATGAATCATATATTTTTAAAGAAAACAATCATTTTTATGAAAAAATTGGAAAAGAAGTAGTTGATATAACTAATGATTTACCTTTCGAAATTCCGGGCAATTGGATGTGGTGTAAACTAGAAAATATAACTTCAAATATCCATTATGGTTATACTGCTTCAGCCCAAGAAGTAGGCGATGTAAGACTTCTGAGAATAACTGATATTCATGAAAATAATGTAAATTGGGATTCAGTACCATATTGTGTTATTAGTGAAGATAAATTAGCAAATTACATTTTAAGAAATAGAGACATAGTCATGGCTCGTACTGGAGGAACAATTGGAAAATCCTATATAATTAATAATTTAAATAAAAAAGCTGTTTTTGCTTCTTATTTAATTAGAATTATTCCATTGAAAAATATTAATGAAAATTACTTGAAACAATTTTTTGAAAGTCCTTTATTTTGGAGTCAATTAAGAGATAACACTAAAGGAACAGGACAACCCAATGTCAATGCAAAATCTTTAAAAAATTTATTGATTCCCATACCTCCATTTATTGAACAGGAGATAATTGTTAATAAAATTGAAAAAATATTTAATGAAATTAATTTAAGATTAAAAGTTTAATTCTTCAAATAATAAATCTATTCTTTCAACAATTCTTTTTTGTTCTTCTAAAGAAGGTAATGGAATATTTATTTTTAAAACATCTTCACGAGATATGCCTGGGATCATACTTTTAGCAATATTGATTAAATTAGTAACATAATACATTAAAAATATTACAATATACTCCCTATTAATTAAAGTTTCATCTATTAAACGAATACTCATTATTTGTCTAGCAATATGGACTTTATCTTCATTTAATATTAATATTTTGCCTATTGTTCCTTTACAACTTAATAAAATATCATTTTTTATAGCTATAACTGCAGGCTCATCAGTCCATCTATTAATTAATAATTGGCCATTTATAATATTGCTTGCACCAGTAACATATGGAATTCCTTTTTTTAAATCATTATATTGTGTTTTTTTCAAATCTCTTCCAGAAATAAGTTCAATTATATTTTCTAATTTACACCATTCCCAGTTATCTGGAATATCAAAAGGAAGTTCATCATCAATGCAAATAGGATTGTTTTTTCCAATTTTTTCATAAAAATGATTGTTTTCTTTAATAATAAATTATTACTCAAGTACTTTATTTAAATTATGTACTTTTTCGATTATCTTTTTTTGTTCATTATACGGAGCTAAAGGAATTAAATAATTTTTAATAGTTGATAAATTTAGTTCTTTTTGTTTTGTTGACCCGCCTGCTTTAGATTCTATTACTAACTGTACTGTTGGGCTTGCTAAAAATAAATAGATAAATTCTTGTAAAATATATTCTGCAAATGGTCTTATAATTGTAACATGACTATCTGCAACAGCCCATCCATATTTATTAACAGATTCATCATACAAACCAACCCTGCCTAATGTACCTAAACCTGTCGAATTCCACATTATATCTTTATTTTGTAATATACGTTCTTCATTATATGAATCAACAGTTTTTGGATCAATAAATTTTGCTTTTTCGAGTGAGAATCCCGACCATTGATTGCACTTTTGAGCAACAACAGGGAATTTCTTAATTTCAGAATACTTTGGTGATTTTCCTCTTTGTATATATTTACAAACACTATCTAATCTAACCCACGCCCAATTATCTGGAATTTCAAAAGGAATTTCATCATCAATACAAACAGGTTCATTATCACCAATCTTTTCATAGAAATGATTATCCCTTTTATAAATAAACGATTCGTTTTTGTTTCTTTTGATTTTTTTCTCCTTAATTAATTGTTCTTTTTCTTCACGAATTTTTTCTAATAAAACAGAAGCGGGTTCATCATTTGGATCTTGTGGAACTAATTTACCTTCCATTGCTAATTGAAGTATTGAGTTTTTTAAATCTTCAGCTTTCATAGACTCACCTATTCAATATCCAATATTTTTTTAATTTCAGATAGTGTTTTATCTATTTTAGCTTCGAGTTCTGCTCTTTCTTTTTGATAATTTGCAATTAACTCATCTGGAGGTAAAATTATTTCTTCTTCATGTGGGAAGCCACATAAATCTAAATTATAGTTGTTATCTTTAATTTCATCAATTGTATATAATCTAGCTTTATCAAAGCCGTCAATTTCTATAGGTTGTTTATCGTCCCACCATGATACACAATCATCAAAATGTTCTAATTTCATTGGTTTTGTTTTAGAAAAGTGTTTATAACCTTCAGGCATGTCAACTCTATAAAACCAAGTTTCTTTAGTTCCTTTACTTGATTTATCAAAAAACAGAATATTTGTAGTAATACTTGTATATGGTGCAAAAACGCTTCCTGGAAGTCTTATAACAGTATGC
Source organism: Methanobrevibacter sp. (assembly GCF_015062935.1). NCBI lineage: Archaea > Methanobacteriati > Methanobacteriota > Methanobacteria > Methanobacteriales > Methanobacteriaceae > Methanobrevibacter > Methanobrevibacter sp. The sequence continues at coordinate 76,406 of NZ_SUTM01000001.1, forward strand.
AAGTTAAATTCATCCAATAGTTTCTTTTTAATAGATACTTTTATATTATCAGTTCCGAATAAAAATCCATCAGGTAAAATAACTGCAGCTCTACCATTTTCTTTTAATCGGTACATAATAACTGACATGAATAAATCTGCAGTTTCAGAACTTCTTAAATCTTTAGGGAAATTGTCTTGCACTGTTTTTTTCTCACTTCCACCATAAGGAGGATTCATTATTACAACATCAAATTTTTCATCTTCCGTATAATCCAATACATTCCTGTCAAATGAATTTCCATGAATAATGTTTGGATTATCAAGATCATGTAACAGCATATTAGTTGCACAAAGCATATAAGGTAAAGCTTTCTTTTCTATACCAAATACTGCATTCTTATATAATTCACGATCAGTGGTTGATGAAACCTTATCATCTAATATATTAAGTACTGAAGTTAAAAATCCACCAGTTCCACATGCAAAATCAGCTATTTTTTCATTTAACTCTGGATGTAACATTAATGCCATGAAATCTGTTACTGCACGTGGAGTATAGAATTCTCCAGCATTTCCTGCACTTTGTAAATCTTTAAGTATTTTTTCATATATTTCACCAAATGCATGTTTGTCATTGTAGTCATCAAAATTTAATTCATCAATTATGTTTATGACTTGCCTTAGAAGAACACCATCCTTCATATAATTATTATTGTCTTCAAAAACATCTTTAACGATTTTTTGACCCATTGGTGTGTCTTGAGATATTTCTAAATTTTTAAGTGTTGGAAACAACTCTTGGTTGATAAAGTTAAGTAAGTCATCTCCAGTTTTAGCTTTACCATCTTTTTTATCAACAGCCCAATTTCTCCATCTTAAATGTTCGGGGATGATGGATTTATAATTGTCTTCATAAATTTCCCATTCTTCTTCTTGAGCATCATATATTTTTAAAAATAGTGTCCAAGTCATCTGTTCAATTCTTTGTGCATCACCATTAACACCGGCATCATTGCGCATAATGTCTTGAATGCTTTTAACAAAATTATTTAATTCCATTCCAACCCTCCTCCCTAATCAACATACAACTCTTTTTGTAAATCGTGTATAGCATTCAAAAAACCATCACGCCCACCAAACTCAGAAACGATCTTTTTAGTACTTGCAATTCTTCTAAAAGGGTCATTTTCAAGGATTCTAATATTTTCTATATCTGTTATTCCTTCACTAGAATACTTATCAAGTAATCCTTCAAGTACTTGGCGAGCAATACCTTCATATTTATTTAAGTAATCACGTTTTTTGACGTTGTTCGCTCTTTCTGAACGAGTAAGCGGTTCTTTATCGAATGCAATATGGCATATTAAATCAAAGTCATCCATTTCATCATTACCAGACAATTCTCTTAATTCATCTAAAAAGATTTCATGTTGGTATAACTCATCAATAATAGCTTGTTTTTTATCGTATGAATTCCATGTTTTAATAAATTCTTCTAATGTGGAATATTCTCTTAAGATATTGTTTCTAGTAAAATCAATGAAATTGTCTGTTTTTAATTTCCCATGTTCATCATAACATTGGTTTTGTTCTAAAATAACAGTAACTGGAACTCCATTAACTCTTGGAACAACTTTAGGTGGTTCAACGGGTGGGTCAACAGGATCTGGAATAGGTTTAGGAGGTATATCTTCTAAAATAACAACTGGTTTTCCATCAAATGCTGGATCAGCGAATTTACGGGTATTATTTCTGAAGTCCATAATTGTGAAGAAATTTTTTCCTAAGTCTTCACGTAATCTAGTACCTCTTCCTATAATTTGTTTAAATTCTGTCATGGATCCGATATTCTTATCTAAGACTATTAATTTAGTTGTTTTTGAATCGACACCTGTTGACATTAACATAGATGTTGTTGCAATGACTGGATATTTTTCATGTGAATCTATGAAGTAATCTAATTGTGATTTGCCGAATTCATCATTGCCTGTTATTCTTACAACATATTTGGAATTCTCAGCAACCAAATCATTATTGGCATTGACCAGAGCTTGTCTCATTCTTTCTGCATGATTTGTATCTACACAGAATACAATTGTTTTATCAAACCTATTTGTTCTCTTTAGATATTCTGTTATTTTAGAAGCTACGATTTCTGTTCTTTCATCAATTATAATGTTTTTATCAAAATCTAGAGTATTGTAAATTCTATCTTCAACCGGGTTTCCATGTATATCCAGTTTATCTTTAGGTGGCCTATAGCCATTTGCATCAATGTCAGTTAAAATTCTAATTACTTTGTAAGGTGCTAAAAATCCGTCTTGTATTCCTTGTTTTAAACTGTATGTGTAAACTGGTTCACCAAAGTAGGTAATGTTTGAAGCTTGTTTTGTTTCTTTTGGTGTAGCTGTCATACCAATTTGAGTTGCGGAACTAAAGTACTCTAAAATTTCTCTCCATTCTGAATCAGCTTTCGCACTGCCCCTATGACATTCATCAACAAAAATCAAATCAAAAAATTCAGGATCTAAATCTTCATAAGGTTGTTTATCTGCATCAGGAGTAACTAATTGTTGATAAAGTGCAAAAAATACTTCATAAGAACTGTCCAATTCATGTTTTTGGACTTTGGTCATGACTTTTTCGAATGGTTTGAAGTCTTGTGTCATAGTTTGGTCAATGAGAATATTTCTGTCTGCTAAATACAAAATTTTCTTTTTAGTTCCAGATTTCCATAATCTATGGGCAATTTGAAATGCTGTGAATGTTTTTCCAGTACCAGTTGCCATTACTAATAAAATTCTATTTTTTCCATTAGCAATTGATTCAATTGTTCTATTAATTGCAATTCTTTGATAATAACGTGGAATTTTGGGTTTTTGTCCATTATCTATATGATAAGGTTCTCTTATTATATCTTCAACTTCATCAGAAATTTTCTTTTCATGAATCATTCTCTCCCATAACTCTTCAGGAGAAGGAAATTCTTCTAAATAAAGTTCTCTTTCTTTTCCAGTTATCATATCGTGTTCTAAAAATCCACTACCATTGGAACTGTATACAAAAGGAACATCTAAAATTTCAGCATAATGTATTCCTTGTTGCATGCCATCACCAACAGCATGTTTTTGATCTTTAGCTTCAACAATAGCTAACGGTAAATTTGGTTTATATGAAAGAAGATAATCAGCTCTTTTTCTTGCACCTCTTTTAGCTTTCATGCCTTTGATTATCATTTGCCCATCGGTGAATGAATATTCAAAACGAATTTGGGTTTTATCCCATCCGGCATTTTCAATTGAAGGTGTAATGAATTGATATTTTACATCTTCTTCAGAATAATTATTGTAACTCATTATTGACACAACATTATAATTCTATTAATATATAGTTTATTTTTTGATAAAATAAACTTTTTTATATGAAAGCAATATTGCTTCAAGATAATCAAATAATAAGTTTTAATCAATAATTTTTATTTATGATATTCATGATATGTTCTTTTGTAATTTCGTTAATATTGAATGCTAACTTGCCCCATAATAGGTATTCTTCCTCATCATAGCTTTCATGCCAATCCTCGAGGGAAATCTCATCATCAATGTTGTACTTATCGGCAATACTTTTTGTTTTGTTGTAATATTCCTTAGAATGTTCCAATAGATTATATTCATTGGCCCAATTGATGTTATGTTCTCCTTGTATCACACCTAACTGATATAAATCATTAAGATAATCTTCGAGTGGTATTTTCGGATTTAATCATTATTCTCACTTTTATTATTAGTTACTTCAGTTTTATGTTTATACATTTTTTCTATAAAAAGTAGCTATTATATATAAATATTTATATATTATAAATAATAAATTATATAATAAATTAAGTGGAGGAAAAATTTAATGGCAGATTCTATAATTTTACTTGAAGAGAGAAAAGAAGTCACAACTTTCCTTCTGGATGAAGGTGAAATCACTGCAACTACTGTAACAACCCCTACTGGTGAAACTCCAGGTTATGAATATGCAGGAGATAAAATCAAAGTTGATGATGCCGTAACATTATCAGCTAACTCAGATATTGGAAAACCAACAGTCAAAAAATACACTGCAGCAGATGGTGAAATCATTCTGGGCATTGCAGTAAACGATCCAATCACCATGACTGGTGGTAGAAGAAAAACTGCAATCTTAGTATTAGGTCATTTATTCAGATTAAAATTAGCTAGTGGATTGTCAAATATTAACGTTAAAGATAGAATTGCTTTAACAAGCACTGGAGCTATCAAATCAGATGACGGTGAATATATTGCAATGCACCCTGTAGCTAGCTCAGATGATTACAATTACATTGAAGTATTCAGACCATATGATATAGGTGAGGCTTAAATGATAACAAAAGGAAATGATACTAAAGTGCAAAATGAGGTAATAGCTCAAACTATTACTGATGAGTCAGCCAAAAGATTAAGGCTAGCTAGACTCTTTCCAAAACAAGAAATCAAGGAGAACTCTGATTATTATACTTACTTTAGACAAAACATCAATCTTGATGAAGCAATAAAACGTGGCCTTCTAGGTGAAGCAAAAGACCTTGCACCTGGTGCATCCTTACAAGAGTTAAACATAAGAAAACCTGTAACAGACACTATCAGTATTGACACTGTTGGTGGTGTCTTGAATGTCAATAAGGATGTCTTCGACAGTGACAGAATATCCTTTGAGGATTTATTGGCGGATGTGGCAACACTTATTGCCAATAAAATTGAGTCTAACATTTACAATACTCTTGTAAGCTCACCTAAGGTTCCAACATACAATACCACACAAACCGAGGATACCATGGAAGCATTCGGACAGTTTGTCATCAAGGCACAGGAAGCATTTAAAGGCAGTTCCGGAGCAGGTGCTGATTTAACAGTAATGGTCGAGTCATACAGGACATTAAGCTATATTAAGCAATTGGCATATATGAGTAATAAGTTAGTTCAGCCGATTGAGGAAATACAAAGCTATTACGGTGTGGATAATATTGACTTTTTGGGAACAACCCATGCAGACGGAGGGGCAATGCTTGGAGAAAAGGACTACATCGCATTTGACTTAAGGAATGCACCGTTGACAGTACTCTATTCCAAATCCTCTGGAACAACTGTAGCACCGATTACTTCAGATGAAAACATTGCTGATTTCTATCCTATAATTGAAATCATGCGTAAAGACATATATGATGAGCTGCCGCAGTATACAAAACTCTTCATACAGTCTAAGGTTGGAATATTGTTGAACAAACCGCATCTTGCCCTTACAGGTACATGCAGGCCATAGGTGATATTAATGTTAACTAAAGGAAACAATGCTAAAGTTCAGGATGAAGTGATGGCACAGATTGTTGCAGACACTTCAGCCAAATGGATGAGATTCACAAGACTGATTCCAAAGCAGGAAATTGAAGAGAATTCTCAATATTATACATACATGTCTCAACGTGTTAATATTGATGAGATAATAGCAAAAGGACAATTGGGTGAGGCAAAAGACGTTGCACCTGGAGCAACACTACAGGAACTTAACGTAAGAAAACCAGTAAGTGATACAGTATCAATCGATACAATCGGTGGTGTTTTGAACGTGTCCGCACAGATGCTTGACTCCAACTTGATTTCCGTAAATGATATGCTTCAGGATGTTGGAATATTGATTGGCAGAAGTATTGAGCAGGCTGCAATCAACATGATTTTAAACAACCCTAAAGTAGCAACATATAATTATACTTCAGGCGATGACAGCGGAGTTACAATCCTTAAAGCTCAGGAGAAGTTCAAGGAATCAGCAGGAAGCTTCTGTAACCTAAACAGTATGGCAGTTAATTACAAGTCATTGACTACATTAAAGTCTGACATGTTTGCTTCAAATAGGCAGGTGGAGCCGGTTGAGGAGATAAGGTCATATTACGGTATTGACAATATTGACTTGTTGGGTACTGCCGTTTGTGATGGTGGATCTGAAATTGCCGAGAAGACCTACATCGGTATGGACTATCAAAACCCTGGAATGAAACTTCTCTATTCGAAAATCAGTGGAACAACCGTTGCACCTCTTGGTCCTGATGGGGACGTGTATGATTTCTATCCTTTGATTGAGTTCATGCGCAAGGATATCAGAGATGAACTTCCGATGTATACAAAGCTATTCATACTTACTTCAGTTGGTGTTTTGATGAATGCACCTAACAGAATCATCAAAGGTAAGTTCAGGGCTTAAAATAGTTGGGATTAACTTCCCATCTAAACTTATTATATGGGGCAATAAAAATGAAACTGATACTGGACAGTGAAAATTCACATCCAACAACAATAACAGTTAAAGGAAAGGAAATAACATTGCTTTTAATCGAATCTAGTATACTGATTGATTCATCTCAAATTGCTAAGATTTTTGATAAAAAAGAAAAGACCGTTGCCACAAAGGTTCAAAAATCTGGATTGGAGAAATACGAAACAGAAAATGTTAAATTGTTGAAGAGGTATGGCTTGATGCATCTGGATGCTGTTAATCCAAGGCCTTTTTATGATTTAAGGCAGATGTTGGAAGGACCTGCTGAATATTATTTCAAACAGATTGATGAAGTTGAATTGATTGAGGTTATTGTACGTGTAGCTATTGGAAAGCATCGTGAATGGATCCATAATGGGAACATTAATAAATTATAAAAATTACTATATAATATTAATTTAAAGAACAATTTGGAGGTTTGAAAAAATTAATTTATTAAATGATTTTCATGATATATTAGAAAATAAAGTTAAAGAAATTAAAGATATTCATGATATTGATTTGAAATTAAATTTAGATAAGAGTGAAGATTATCATGAAAGTTTATTCTATAATTATCTTAATTTTAAAGAAAGGGCATTATATAATAAATCTTTTCCAGTTGTTTTTTCAGATGAAATATTGGAAAAAATATATAAAAATAAAATTCCTGATGAATATATAGGTTTTCTTGATGAAGTAATCTGTCGCATGGTTAATGGAGAAAACATTGTACCTTATCAAAGCAGAACAATTAACAAAATTGATGATACTCTTTTTAAAAAATTTAATATTAGTCATTTACACTTAGTAGAATCATCTAATAAACCTTATTATGGTGGGAGTAAATATATATTGCTATATATAGTGTTTAAAGGTAGAATTTACCTTGTTGATGTTTTAGATTTTCATCCTAAAAAGGACGAATGGGTTGAAAGGGACTATTTTAAAATTGCTGTTAGAAATTGGCCGTTTATATATGAAAGTCGTAGGATTGGGAGTGAAGTTAATTCTAGTAAAGAATATAACAGGAGCAGTGAGTATGTGGTTTCAGGTTCGGTCATTAAAACTGTAGAAGTTGATGGTAATTTATATATTTCTTATAATGTTCCTATGACTAATGGGGTTCATTTAGCTTATGTTAAAATGAGAGATGAGTTACTTTTAAAAATTATGAATCTTGAAAATTTCTTAAATGAACGTTATGAAAATAATTGCGATTTTTGTTTAAAACAAAAAGATGATGCAATTTTTGTTTGTGAAAAAAATCATGATGAACCTTTATGTTGGGTATGGGATTTGTAATTTAATTAATTTATAATTATTCTTTTATTTTTATTGATTAGAAAAGTTTTGCATATAATTCTACTTAGTTATTTGAATAATAGAACTTTTAATTATCTATGAGTTAATTATATTAAGTATCATATTTTATTTTTTAAGTAAATATTTATTTCAGATGGGGAGTTAAGAGTGTATTTTCATAAATAGAAAATATAATTGCCTTATGGCAATTATATAATAAAAAAAGTATTGGATTGCCACTTTTATATTTAGTTAGACCTGTCAAACCTAACAATTTCGAAGTTGACAATTGAATTTAATCTAACGAAAGATTCTTTTTCACCATATTTTTTAGAGATGAATAAAAACTCGTCTTTTTCTATTAATTCATCGCTTTTTTCAACGTGAATTTTAAAACCGCCATGTAAATATAAGTTTATATGGCTGGTCCAGTCACGAGTTAATTCTTCAGAACATACATTTATAATGTTCATAAAAATACCTCTGTTGATAATCAATTCCCAACACTTATAAACAATGAATTCAAGATATCTTATTAACACTTGCAGTAACTTGATTTTTAGCTATCATATGGTTGGAAATCAATACTCACATTTTTGTGAGATTTAATTCGAATGTCAGTTTCTGCCCAATTGAATCACAAAGATTCACACCACCATCATATCTCTTTAATTCACACTAAAGAAATATCATCCAACCAGATTACCACTACCTCGTCCATGAGCTACCAGCAACCACTTGAGCTTTTAAAAATTAACTTAAATTAACTTTAAGTAATTTAAATTTTAATGAGTATTTTCAATGAAAATAACACTCATAGAATAATATATATCTCAATATTAATAAAGTTTTAGTTTTTAAATATATAAAGATTTTTTAAATCATTTTTAATAAAAATAATACTAAATATAACTTATTTAAATAATGAAATATTTAAGTAGCATTATTATTTTTATTCCAAAAAGAAGAATATTTAATAATGTGGTCATCTATAGAAATACATATGAGCATGACAACAATACCATTAAGGGATTTATTTATAGCATTTGCATCAAGCAAACCTACTCATTACAAAGCAATTGCGGGTTTAGTTTTTACATCATCAATGAATGTTACTACTATTTCAAAATTAACATTAAATGATTTTTTAAATGCTTGTAATGATTATTTTGATGAGAATGAATCTAAAACACTTAGTAATCTACTTAAAAAAGATTCGTTGTCAATCATTCCGTCTTGGGATATTAAATATAAAAAACAAATTACATTTAATACTCCTGAAACAAGTTTTTTTATTTTTACATATTTAAAAGAAAAAAGGATGAATGATTTGGATGATTTAAATCAACCATTATTTAAAACAAATAAAAATAATTTTTTAAATCCAAGTAAGATTTCTGCATACATAAGTGAGTTTAATAGTGTCTTAAATATGCATCATGAACACTATGAATATACTTTTAAATCTAAAAATTTACTTTATACTTTTAGGCACATTTGCAAAAAAAATATTCGGTTGGATAAAAAGTCCCAAGATATGGTAATATCATTGTTCAGTGGTAAAAACAAGCATACATTTGAATTTTATGAATATAATCAGTTAAACTTAAAAAATCTCAAAAAAATTTATGTGCATTTAATTCCATTTTTAACAGCAAAAAATTATGATAGTTATGCTCAAAATAGTTATTTTTTTTAACATTGATGGGGTTTTAAAGTTATAATTCAATTGTAGGCTACAACAAAAAACAATTAAAAGTCAAGTGAAATTTGATTATAGAAAAGAAGCATTATTATGTAATTTGGTATTATCCTATTAAGAGATGATATTTTTAAAAGAGTAACTTTATTTTTTTGTGAAGGTATCTATTATAATATGTTTTCATAAAATTATGGTGTCTTAAATGCTTTTTAATTAAAGATTTGGAATAATTTTTTTTACTTTTATTTTTTGTACATTTCACTATTTTTCTGCACATTTTTTAAAAATTTACACTATATGTTTTTCCCATATTGTGTGTTCAATTAACTATTATTTCAGTAAATACTTATAAATATGTTTAATTTATTTTAATAATAATATTTAAATATATAATTGAATAAATATATAATCAACAAGATGAAACTATCTTGTTATGGTAAATTATAATTATTTGGTATAACATAAATAATTTAAACTAGTAAATATATGAGTTGATTAAAATGCCTGAAGCACTTAATGTAAATCCTGCAATGATAAAGTGGGCTAGAGAGGATTCTGGATTTTCATTAGATGAATTGCCAGGTTATCTAAAAGATGCTGAAAAATGGGAAACTGGTGAAAAGGTTCCTACATGGACAGATTTAAGAAACATGGCAAAAAAATACAAAAGACCATCATTCTTTTATTTCCTTTCAAAACCTCCTATTGACAATGATGATTTTATTGAATTTAGATCTGATGAAAAAATAGAAGAGTTTAGCCCTGAATTAAGATTAGAGATTAGAAAAGCGAAATCCAGAAGAAATGCATATATCAGAATTCATGAAGATATGGGCATACCGATACCTAACTTCAAAAAACATGTTTGCAATGAGAAAAATCCTATTAAATTAGGTCAATATATTAGGGAATATCTAAATGTTGATTTCGAAACACAACAAAAATGGATATTAAATAATAATGGAAATCGCGATGGAACTCATAAAAGTTTCCTAGACCATTGGAAAGAAATTTGTTTTGATTTAGGGATATTAGTATTTGAAACAAATGGGGTCTTAGAATCCGAAATAAGTGGATGTTCAATTTATTATGATTATTGTCCAATTATATTGCTTAATGGTAAAAATTATCATAATAGAAGAATTTTCACATTAATGCATGAGTTAGCTCACTTAATACAAGGAACTAGCGCCATATGTGATGTGGATAAGCATAACAAAAAAGAAGCATTTTGCAATAATGTTGCCGCTGAGATACTAATGCCTCATGATACATTTAAAAACCTTCAATTATTCACAAAAAATAAACATGAATTAAAAGTCGCTAGACTATCTAATATTTATGGAGTTAGTAAACAAAGTATTGTTTACAAGTTAAATAATAGCGGTTTTATCGATGATGGATTAAAAAATGAATGGATTATAAAGCTTGAAAGTGACAATCAAATAATGAGGGAAAAAGATGCTGAAAGGAGAAGGAATAGTGAACCTCATATTTCAACAATTTCCATGAAAAGAAAACAGGATGGTACCTCATACACAAGATTAATTTTGGAAGCTTATGATAATGACATAATTACTTCCACCCAGGCAATGAGATATTTGGATACGTCTTTAGATAAAATAAAAGGTTTGGACTTGGAGATTAGGGGGTAATGAGTTATGCAATATGTTTTTGACACAAATATTTTAATTGACATGCATGAGAATTATTTCCCTACAGTATTCGATACAGTTTGGGATAAAGTAAAGGAATTAATCGATGATGGAACTATGGTTTCCATTACTGAAGTAAAATTAGAATTAAAATCCGAACCTATTAAAAATCATTGGTTAAATATCGAATCCCAATGTAATGAAACATTATTTAAGGAATTAATTAATGGTGAAGAAGAATGCATCCCATTAATTGAAGGGTTGTCAATTTATAAAGAAGAGTTTCGAAGAAACAGCATTGTCACTTCTCTTGAAAATGAATGGGGAAATTATGCAACTGTTGTTGCTGATCCATGGCTCATTGCTTATGGTTGGAAAAATGGTGCAGTGGTTGTTACTAATGAAAAACCAACAAAAAAACATAATATTCCACATGTCTGTGATGAATTGGGAGTGGGGCATGTTAATCTAAGACAGTTTTTTGAAGACAATAATATTAAATTTTAAAGTATGTTCTTTTTTAAAATTAGAAATGAAATATTTCATTTCTAAAACCTTTAATTATTTATGTTACATTTTCCATGGGCATTATTTTCTGTTTTTTTGATTTGTTAATGCTAGATTATTTCGTTAATTTTATATTTTAATAGTATTAGAACCATAACATTTAAATACAATCATACGAAAAGTATACTTTTCTAATTCATTAATAAAAAATTATTAAAATGTTATATTTAAATAGGATTAATTTAATACAATTAAATAAGATTATAATGAATTTGGTACTTATCACTCCATTATATTTTGCAAGGGAGGAGGAACATGTGAAGTAGTTATAATTTTGAGATTCAAAAAAAATTTAAAGGGGGTGAAAAAGTGGATGTAATAACAAAGATTGGAAAAGAAATTTTAAGTAAAAATGAGTTTATTTTTCAATATGAAACTGGAATCATGGTTATACTAATAAAAAAATATGAGAAACTATTTGATCTAAAAAGAAAAATAATTATTCAACTTTTGGGCAAAGAAGAAGAAATTATTTTGGATGATGAGGATGTTCAAGTTATTTTTTTCAAGGAACATTAAATTAACTAATAAAACTAATATTTAACCTATAAAATTTTGATTTTATTTTTTTAAAACTTGTAAAACTTATTTGTTAAAATATCTCATTCATAAAAGATTTGGACTTAGCACTATTTAAAGATAAGTTACCTACTATATTTTATTATGTATGCCCACTAAAACCTAAACTCCTTAAAGAATTTCAGAAGTGTTACGGGATTGGTATTCTCTAGATTATAAAATGCATGATGCTTTTTATGACCCTTATGACTTGGTTATGCCGTTGTCCTGCTCAAGACGCAGTGGTATAAAATTCTTAAACGAGAAGTGCTGTGTCCTGGTGCTGGTCTGCCCTGCATAAAACACACTTTTTATTATCCCACTTTTTGGTGTTTTATTTCTTCAACGTTTTTTTTTAATGTTGATCCATTCGTCTTTTGGGGTCATGTTGATTTCTCAAAAAATTAAAAGTCAATTTTTATTTTGATAAATATATGAATTGGTATATATCACAGCAGTTAAAAATGCATGTTTCAATTCAAAAACTAATATATACTTGAAAAAATATAATATAGTCTGTAGAATAATTCAGATTATTTTACATGAAATAATAGAAGAAAAAGAGAACACAGGTAATTTTTCTGGAAGAATATTTTTTTTGATAAATTTTTAGACCTCAACAACCTGAAAAAATACTCTCCTAAAAAGATGTGCTTTTTCTCTTTTTACTTCATTCAATCACAAATGTTATTATGGTTTAAAAAAACATTTTTTTCCATAATAACATCACCCCTTGAATGTTATAGATAGTATTTATCTACAACATTAGAATTTTTGAAAATGACTTCACTTTCGATATTGAATTTGGCGCTTACTGTTTTAAAAGATGTATTTTATTTTAAAGTTTATTTTTTAGTAATGGTTTTTAATTTAGCTTTGTTTTTGTTTTTAGATATTGATTTAGAGTCTTGTAACCGTTTGGTTACTTTCAAATTTATCCGGTTTAAAAATTAAGGCTTTTAAAATAAGTGCTTTATAATCTGCAATGGTTGATTTGGTTGGATATTTTTCTTTAAATTGTAAAAAACCAATTTTAAAAGGGATTTTTGAAAAATGATTTTTTTCTGATGTGAATGTAATATTTTTTTATAAGTTAAAAATTGTGCAAATACTTAGTTTTTAGGTTAAATAGGTTATTTTTTAAATTTTGATGTTTTAATTTATTTAAATAATTTGTGGGTTCTTTTAAAGTCAGATTAAGTGGTGTGGATGAGTAATGTTCTTTTTTTATAATGTCAATTTAAATTGAATTTTAGAAAACTTTATATTAATAGTTATATAAATAATATATCGATAAAACGATTTAAATTTTATCAATTAAAATTAATTAAAGTTAATTTTATATACAATAAGTATTACAATTTCTTTAATTAATATTACGAAAACAAAAAGAAGCCCGATTCCGGCTTTAAAAAATTAGTAGATAAATACTATCTACTTAAAATTTGGATGGTCAATTTCGGGTTCTTTTTTAAAAAGAAAAGAGTATTGCAAGTTTTTTTTCTAGAAACTTGTAATTTCAAACATATAAAATACGGTGGAAAAAATGAAGATTAACTATAAAATCTTTGGTTTAGTAATGTTCGTCATGCTAATCTGCTGCGTTAGTGCAGCCAGTGCAACAGATGTTGACAACATTACCGTACCTGATGACACAGGAATCATTGAAATAGATGATACTGTAGATTCAGTAGATGAAGTAGAACAAGATCGAGGAACCGGTGGTTGTGATTGTACTAATTGCGATTGTGAAATTGAAGTACCAACTATATCAACAGGTACAAATAAAATTACTTTAGATTCAAGTAATTATACAAGTAAATTTACAAATGATGTCTTTAATGATGCTAATGTAGATGAGGTAATCTTTACTGGAAACTTTGCTCCAACTAATTATGAAACTCTTAATTTCAATCAAGGAATAATAATTACTGCAACTGGAGCTACATTTAATAATATTAGTTTCGGATTATTGCATGATGGAATTGTTTTAAATGGTGCAACTATAATTGCAGATGCTCCAAATGGTCAGGACTATTATGCAATTGATATTGAAAATGCAAGTAATGTTATTGTAATAAATAATAAAATAAATTATAATTGTGATTATGATAATGATTATGATTATAATTATGCAATTAAAGCTGTAAACAGTGAAAACTTAACAATATATGGAAATGAAATTAATGCAACTGTGCCACTAAAACAACCTAATTGGGATGTATATGGCAGTATAGATTCTGATTATGTTGCAGGTGTTGCAATAGAAAATTGTACAAACTTAAAATTTGATAAAAATAATTTAACAGTAATTGGTAAAGAACGTGTTGGATATTACCCAACATTAGATGCATTTATCATTGCAGAATCTAAAAATGCAAAAATTAGAGGCAATATAATTTATGAAACTGATGTGAAAACAGCAGAAGGTCAATATAGTTATATTTATGGTATTGATGTATACTGCTGTGATAATTTAACAATTTGTAGTAACACTGTAAATATGAATGGTAATAAGTCTGGGGGTCATTTAGTAGGTGGTAATGGTACTGGTGCAGCATATTGTATTCAACTCACTGGTCCACACACTGGAATAAAAATATGTAATAATAATTTAACTACAAGAAATCAAGGACCTAACTTAGGTATTTACTCTCAAAATTATGATGGTGAAACTAATTTAACTATTTGTGGCAACCATATTAATGTAACTGGTAAAGCAGGTAGCGACCCATGGTCATTAGTGTCTGGAATGGAACTTCAGGATACTTATGCAAATGTATGTGGTAATGATATTGTAGTATACAATACTAATCCTTATGCTAATGGTAGTTATGCATTTGGTATAAGTTATGTTCAATCTACTCCATTATCACATGAGTTCCATATTACTTATAATAATGTAACTGTTTATAATGCAGATTATGCAGTTTATATTTTATCAGGTTTTGGTGAAATTAAATATAATAATTTAACTGCTTATGGTAATGGAACTAATATTGGGAATGCTGCTGTAAATGCTCCTAGCACTATAGTTGTTGGTCCAAATCCATAGTTTAAAAAATGGGATATGTAATTATTACATAATCCCCTATTTATTTAAAGGGATTTATATGAAAAGGAGTATGTTATCTTTATTTTTGATATTGATCATGATTTTATCAGTTAATATAATTTCAGCTACAGAATTAACTGATAATTTTATAAATAACAGTGATGATGGGGTTTATGCTGAGATTAACGTTGAAAATAGTGATGATTTATCTGATAATCTTGCTTTAACTGATTCAAATATTGAAGGGGAAAAATCCGAATCTGATTGCATTGAAATTTATGTTGGTCAAAATAGAACTGATGATGGAGGGAATGGATCAAAAGAAAATCCTTATGGAAACTTAAATTTAGCTTGCGAACATATAAATGGTGAGAATAAAACGGTTATAAATATTTTTGATGGAACTTATTATTTAGATTCATATTTAAAATTTAATACCTCTAATTTATTTATCAATGGATTGGGGAATAATGTTATTTTTAAAAATGCAAATAATGAATCATCTATTAAAGCATTAGGTCTAGTTTCAAATTCTGCAAATTTTACTATGACTAATCTAATTGAAGACCATTCTGATCATTTCTATCCTGTAGTTTCAATTTTTGATTTATTTTATGGAACTGCTAATTTAGGTATATACAATAATTGTTCATTTATTGGATTAAATTATGGACGTATTATCGATGGTGGAAATTATAATCAAATATTTAATAATTGTTATTTTGAGGGTATTGGTACTTCCGATTCTGCGATAGTTTCTGATAAGTATTTAAAAGGTATTTCTCATAAATTTGAAAATTGTAGTTTTAATATTCAGAATTTAATGACTTTTGCAAGTTATAATCAAAATACAATAATTAATTTCATTAATTGTTGGTTTGGTAAAAATGACCCTAGTACATATACTCATCCTCCAAGATCAGCTGTTACAAATGATAAAGGTAGATATGTAAGTAATTGGGTTATCCATATAGATAGAAATGCAATATTTTCAACTTATGAAAATTATTTGGGCAATAACCAATATGAAATCATTGGTAAATTAAGTTGGAGTGATGGTGATGAGAATATAAGCATGGAATCTTTCCAGCCAATGAACGTGTCATTATCATCTAATACTGGTGAAATTCAATCTAATGCAATCTTAACAAATGGTACATTTAGGGCTATTTACGTTAGTAATTCAAATGAACATTCAGTTATTGCAATTTTAGGTTCTGAAATTAAAGAACTAAAGTTTAGTTCTATTAATTTCACTGTTGATGCTCCAAATATATTCTATGGTGAAGACCAAAACATAACTGTTACTTTCCCTGAAGTAATTACAAATAACATTACAATCACTGTAAACAACAAGACCTATGAAGTTGAAGTTAATAACACTAATTCAACAACTTACACTATTGAAGATAGATTAACTGAAGGCAATTACACAGTAACTGTAAGTTACATTGATGAAGTAAACAAAGTTTATGGTTCAAATTCAACTTTATTAACTGTATCTAAAGTTAATAATTATGTTTTTGATGTAGTTCCTTCCAGTGAAGTTAAAGTTGGTGAAAATGCAACAATTGATATTACTTTACCTAAAGATGTTGAAGGTAATGTAACCATCAAATTTGGTAATGATACTAAAATTTTACCAGCAAACCAAACATTGGTGGTAAACTTTGACAACTTAAACGCAACTACCTACTCAGTAACTGTAACCTACACAGGCAGTGACAAATACACTGGAAAAGAAAAAGTCGACAGTATAACTGTTGATAAAGCAGACTCTAGTGTAAGCATTGAAAATAGTGTTTTCATATACGGTGATGTTATTGCAATTCCATTCACAACTACCAATGCAAGTGGTGTAAATGTCAGAGTTTTAAACAAAGACGGTGTGGAAGTAGCAAACACAACCGCCGAAGGCACCAAATTCACATTGGATACTTTGCCTGCTGGTGAATACACATTAGAAGTAACTTCAATTGTCAATGACAATTATGAAGAGTTCACAGCAGAAGATATTACTTTAACTATCAATAAAGCCGAATCCGATTTAACTTTAAACGACAGTTATGAATTTACCTATGGAGTAGGTGCTGTAATTAATGTTGTAACTGAAAACTCAACTGGAGATGTCATTGTTTCATTAGATGGATTCACAGCAAATGTTTCAGATAATGAAATCACATTACCTACATTAACTGTTGGCAAATACACATTAAATGTAACAACAAACGTTGATGAAAACCATAATAATGTTACTAAAACAGCTACAATTACAATTAATAAAGCAGCTCCTTCAATGAATGTTATTGTTGAACCAGTAGAAAATATCACAACAAAAGACGATGTAACCTTAACAATCAGTTTACCGTCTGATGCTACTGGGGAAGTTACTGTTAAAATTAATGGTAAAAAAACAGATATTAAATCTGCAAATGAAACATTAACCATTGATTTAAACAATCAAGCAGGAGACTATGTCGTTGATGTCACATATTCTGGTGATAAAAATTATGAAAGTGACATGGCAACCACCGAATATACAGTCTCTAAAGCTGAAACTTCAATAACTGCAAAACAAGTAGCTTTTGAAGAGGGAAATGCTTCAAAAATTGAAGTAACAGTTCCAGATGTTGAATCAGGTATTGTTTTAGTCGATGTTGCAGGTAAAAAATTCTATGGTGACATTGAAAGTGGTAAGGCAACCATAACTCTTGAAGGAGTATCTGAAGGAAACTACACAGCAAACATCAAATTCTTCGGAGATGAGAAATACAACCAAGCAACAAACACTACTGATGTAAAAGTATCAGAAGATAAAATCATAACAGAGCTAAAAGAACAATTAGAAGAAGCAAATGCTAAGGTTGATAATTTAACTGGTGAGTTGGCTAATGCTACTGATAAGATTGCTGATTTAACTGCTGAGTTAAATGAAACTCAAGCTAATGCTACTAAATTATCTGAAGATCTTGCTGATGCTCAAGCTAATGTTACTAAGTTGTCTGACGATTTGGCTGATGCTAATGCTAAGGTTGATAATTTAACTGGTGAGTTGGCTAATGCTACTGATAAGATTGCTGATTTAACTGCTGAGTTAAATGAAACTCAAGCTAATGCTACTAAGTTATCTGAAGATCTTGCTGATGCTCAAGCTAATGTTACTAAGTTGTCTGATGATTTAACTGATGCTAATGCTAAGGTTGATAATTTAACTGCTGAGTTAAATGAAACTCAAGCTAATGCTACTAAATTATCTGAAGATCTTGCTGATGCTAATCAAAAAGTAAATAACTTAACTACTCAGTTAGAAAAAGCACAATCTAATGTTACAATTGTTGTTGATGGTGTAGAGTATCCTGTTGATGTTGTTAATGGCACTGCTACTATTAAAACTAACTCAACCAAACCAATTAGTAAAAAAGACACAGTTATTGTTGTTGATAAAACTTTCACTCGTGTTGCTACTGATTACAATGCAGGTGAAAGAGGTGGAATGTTTTACGCAATCTTAAAAGACAGTGATGGTAATGTTTTAGCTAATAAAACTGTTCAAATTGCTGTAAATGGTCCAATTTATAATGTGACTACTGATGATCAAGGAAGAGCAGGCCTACAAGTAAACCTTGCAAATGCTAACACATACACTTATGCATTATCCTTCCAAGGTGGCGATGAATATAATGCAGCACCAATTGCATCATCAAAATTAACAGTCACCAAAAAGAAAACTACCATTTCAGCTTCCAATAAAGTTTTCAAAGCTAAAACAAAAACCAAAAAGATTAGCGTAACACTTAAGACTGTTAAAAACCAGTATGATAAAAAAACATACTTAAAATCTGGTAAAAAAGTAACCTTAAAAGTAAATGGTAAAACCTACACCGCAAAAATCAACAAAAAAGGTGTAGCTAAATTTACCATAAAAATAACCAAAAAAGGTAAATACACAGCTAAGATCAAATTTGCAGGTGATAAAACCTACAAAGCATCTAGCAAAACAATAAAAATAAGAATAAAATAATAAAATAATTTTGAAGAGTAATTATGCTCTTCAATTTTTTCTTTTTTTTATTTAACAAAAATTTTTATCTTTTTTATATTTTTTCATTTTTAAGGTATCCACTTTTTTTAACAGATTATTTTTTTAATTCATAAAAATGGGGGTTTATTTTTTTATGAATAAAAAATTCTTCATCTTGATGTTATTGGTGTTATTTTTAAGCACTACTTTTGTGTCTGCAAGTGAACTTGAAAATACAAGTGCTGTTTCAGTATATAATGAAGATTCAATAGATAATATTGGTTCTGTTGATTGTCAAGATGAAATTAATTTTGAAGAGAATCCTCTTCAAAGTCCATATAAAGATAATACATCTGATGAGGAATATCTTCAGAAGTCCTCTGAAAATTCTTTAAAATCAAGTGATTCAAAAGATGTTATTGTTGTTAATGATTGGGATGAATTACAATTTTATTGTGCTCAAACTGATCGAGATTATACTTTAAAATTAAAGGAAGATACTAATTTTTATCCTACCGACCCTCACAATCCAACTTATCAAATTAAAATTAAAAACAATGTTAAAATTATTGGAGGTAAAGGAGCATATATTGGTGATTCATCATCAAATGTTAGAGACATTATGTTCGTGGCTTTTTTAGTTGAAGATAATTCAATTTATGGGTCATTAAATTTTGAAAATGTAACTTTTAAACATATTTGGTCTGTTTATTCCACAATGGGTGCTACCGGTGGAACTCGTGATGGTATTTTCATGCAGATGGGCGGAATAAGAAATAATATTATTAAAAACTGTATTTTTCAGGATATTCTTTCCCAATATGGACATGCAACCATAGTTTATCTTAAAAAAGGTTCTGCTACTTTAGATAATTGTAGTTTTATAAATTGTACTAGTGGTTACGGTGCGGTTAGTGTCTATGATCCAAATAGTGTGAAATCCACTGATATGATTGTTCGTAATTGTTATTTTGAAAATAACTATGCATCTACAGAACCGGGTTGTATTAATAATTGTGGTAAATTGACTGTTTATAATACTACTTTTGTTAAGAATAGGTCTTTTTGGTGGGCTGGTGCAATACATACTCATGCGGGTGGAAATACTACAATTTATGATTCTAATTTCACAGATAATGTTGCTGGTTGGAATGGTGGTGCATTATACACTTATGCTTACTTGCAAATCTATAATTCTATTTTTGTAGGTAACAATTGTACTACTAATAATGGTGGTGGTGCAATAGGTGCATGTTCTTATCAAACTGATCCTCATATTTATATTGAAAACTGTTTGTTTAAAGATAATGCTAATAATTGTTGGTCATTAGATGAGTTATCCACTTCGGGTACTGGTCGTGGTGGTGCTATTTCTTTAATGGATGCTGGTTCTATTGAAGTTCGTGACACTACGTTCATTGCAAATTCAGCAGCTCATGGTACTGCAATTTGTGCATATGATGTTGCAGCATATGGTTCACCAGATATTATTATTGTAAATAATACATTTATCAATCATACTAGAATCGGCGATGTATTGATAGTGAGAGTAACAGGAACTATTCTCAATGTTTCTAATAATTATTTTGAAGGTAATTCTATTGAATTTTCTAATCTAACCCTCACTAAATTAAGCGAAGGTAAAGAACAATCTATTTTACAGGTTAATGCTAGTTTAACTAATCCAACTTATTATGATTCTGATATTCTGGAAAAAACATTGTATGATGTTTACATTAACAATAAGTATGTAAAGACGGTTAATTCATCTACTTTCAGTGTTGATTTTGGTGATTATGATATTTGTGATGTTTATGTGATTCCAACCATTTCAAATCGCAAATCCAATGAAGTAACCATAACAAGCACCAGAGAATACATTTTTGTCTCTAAAAGTAATGGGAATGACACTAACAATGGAATTTCAAGACAAACTCCAGTTAACACTATTAAAAGGGCTTTGGAACTTGCAGGAACTTGTCAAAACATCATTCTTCTAGATGGCGATTACTCAGAGGACAATATCCAAATAGATTATGATGTCACTATTAAAGGTGAGGGAAATGCTACTTTAACTAACGCTACTTCATTTATTAGTAATTCTAATTTCACTTTAAAGAATTTGAAAATCAATAATTTAAACTCCAATATTTTTATCAATCAGATTAAAAATAGTTTATCTATCTCTCATTGTATTTTTACTAATAATGATGGTGTTTTAGTTAATAATGCTGGTTTTGCTTCTATTAGTGATTCTATTTTGTTGAATAACTCTCAAATCATAACTGGTAATCTTAACAATATTAATGTGGAGTATAATTGGTGGGGCAATGCTCAGCCTGACTTAAACATTAACAAGTTTATAACTTTAAACATCACTTCTGATTTTGAATCTTTAGAAAATACTCATAAGGCAAATGTTAATGTTAATTTCTACACAAATGAAAATCAAATATATTCTAATTTACCAGATATTGATTTAAACATTCTCACAATCAATGGAATTGCTAACGAAAACATTATTAAAAGTAATTCCCAAGTTGTTTATACTTTAACTGCATTTGAAGATGGTGCTTTATCAGTTAACTACAATGATTTCACAACCACAAAATCCTTTGAGTTTTTAAAGTCAAATCCTATTATATCTTTAGCAACTGAGGAGGTCATGGTTGGCGATGATGTTGTCATTAAGGTCAATCTTCCAAGTGACTGTGAAGGCAACCTAACTGTTAATGTTGGTAACATTTCCAAAACTAACAATGTTGGTTCTCCAGTTTTCACTTTTAGTGATTTGAAAGCCGGAACTTATAATATCACTGTCATTTATTCAGGTGACAAGAAGTATCTATCTAAAAACTTGACTGCTGGTGTTAATGTTGATAAGTATGAGTCTTCAACTTTGTTAAGCATCAGTGAAGTTAATGTTGGTGAAGATGTCTTATTAACAATCACAACAACAGACTCTTCAACTGGTGCAATAACATTAACTATCAACAATAGTACTCAAACATTAACATTAAATAATTCCAAAGTATCTTACACTATTAAGAACATTAAAAGAGGGGATTATAGGATAACTGCTGTTTATAGTGGTGATGAGAAGTATTTATCAAGCCAAGACTCTAAATTCATTGAAGTTGATAATTTAAATGCTACAATGGAAATCACTGCTCAAGACATTGTTTATGGTGAAACAGAAATTATTAAAATCACTTTAAATGATGATGCAACAGGGGAGGTTACTGTAACTGTTGATGGTGTAACTAACACATCTAGAATAGTTAACGGTAAAGCAGAACTACCAATCTCAAATCTTAATGCAGGTTTTAAAAACATCACGGTTTTCTATAGTGGTGATGATACCTACTTTAACCTTACAGAAACCAGTAATTTCACTATTGATAAGGCTGATTTGACATTTAATATTTCTTCAACTGATATTAAAATAGGAAAAGTTGCTGAAATCACAATTCAGGTTGCTCCAAGAACCACAGGTACTTTCACAATAGGTAGTGACATTCTAACTATTCCGATGTCTGGTCTGGTCACTTATGGTATTGCTGATTTGGAAATTGGGGACTACACTTACACTGCAGTATATAATGGTAATAATTATAAGACTGTTTCAAATTCAACTTCATTTGTTGTTAGTGAGTATCCAATCCCACAAGTACCTAATGATGGTTTAAATCCTCAAAACAATCATAAATCAGATTATGAAACATCAGCTAACGGTAATGTTGCTTTCATTATTCCGTTTAATGAGACTTTAACTGGTGATTTGGTAATTGATAGTTTAGGTAATGTCTACTTAACTTCTGATAGTGGTATTTACTGTTTCAATCAGACCAGCAAGTTATGGTATTGGTCTTCCAACACTTTTGAAGGCAATCTCTCAGGAATTTCAATAAGCCGTGATGTTGTAATTGCTCCTAAATCCGGTGACACATTATATTTCATCAACCAGACTACTGGTGAAAGGTACGGTGGATCCAATATCTATCAGGGTTCCAGTCTATTTGCACCTGTTGTGGACTCCAACGCTAACCTATTCATCGTTAGTGAATACCAGTATTCCTCTGAAGATTATAAACTGGTATTTATTCCGTACAGTTTATGGGAAAATGGTGGTGATCCTACTTTAGTCACTATCGGTAATAGCAAGCCGTTATGTTCTCCAACATTAAATGATGATATAATTGTTGTTATTTCAGATAATAGATTTAGACTTATCAATGCAAAAACATTGGAAACTGTCTCTATTAAGTCAGGTAACTTCCAGGCTGTAAGGCCGGTTATTGGTGAGGGCAATATTATTTATGCCATTTTAAGTGACAGTATTGTTGCTTATAATAGTAATGGTGTGCAGGTCTGGAAAACCAAGGTAACTGGCGGTGCTGGAACAACATTGGCTTTGGATAATGAACAGGGATTGTATCATGTCAATGCTAAAGGAATTCTTTACCGTTATGATTTAATTGATGGTAAACAATCCAAGTTCTCAGATATAAAAGTAACTAGTGGAATATTGATTGATGCTAACAATAACCTGTACTTTGCATCTGAAAACATATTTTATGCAGTGGACTGTGAAGGTAACATATTGTGGAAGTCTATTTTAGACTCTAAAATAACTGGTAATCCTGTCATGGATGCTTCAGGTTTGATTTATGTTCCAACTGAAAACAGTATCGTTGCATTGACATATGCTCCTTTAAGGGATGCAGTCAATGTTACAGTAAATGATATTTTTGTTGGTGAAACTGCACAAATCACAATCGATGCGGATTCACAGATTGTAAATCAGTTCACATACACAATCAATGGTGAAACATTCACTGGGGATGCGGGAACAATCACTAAATCATTATCTGATTTAAAAGCTGGAAACTACAGTGTTGAGATTTCTTATGAGGGTGATGCCAGATTCAACAGTCAAAATCAGGTATTCACATTTGAAGTTAAAAAGCTCACTCCTACATTAACCGCTTCAGCTGAAAACATAACTGTCGGTCAAACTCTTCAAATCAGCATAGACACAAACGCAGCTGGATTAATCTACACAGTAGTAAATGGAAATAATTATACTGCAGAAAATAATCGTATAATTATCCCAAACCTAAAAGCAAACACTTACACTGCTTCCATTGTATATGCTGGAAATGATAAATACGAAAGCATTGCTAAAGAGGTTAAATTCACAGTATCTAAAATGAATGTATCCTTGGATGATGCTTTAAGTATTTCTGATGACAATACTACATTCACTGTTAAGTTGGCAGGTGATGCAACAGGTAACATTAAAGTCAGCGTTGATAATGTAGACTACACTAAAGACCTTTCAGGTGGTTTGGCTGAAGTTGTCATTCCAAAATTAAGTGAAGGCCCACACAACATTAAAATCACCTATTCCGGAGATGACAAATATCTTGAAAGCACCAAAAGCATAATCATTAACGGTGAAAATGTCACACCAGTTGATAACACAACACAACCGGTAGACAATACCACTAACACTACCCAACCGGATGATAATGCAACTAACACTTCTGATACTAACCAGTCAGTCAGTGTTCCTGATGAAGCATTTACAATTCCTGAGGATGGCAGTGATTATAGTATTAGCTTGCCGAGTGATGCTACTGGTACTTTGACTGTTACTGTTGATGGTAACGAATATTCTCAAGAGTTAGTTAATGGTAAAGCTACAGTTACTGTTCCTGAGTTAAGTGAAGGCTCCCATAACGTTACTGTAACTTATTCCGGTGACAGTAAGTATGCACCGGTTACCAAAACAACTGTTGTTGTTAAAGATCCTGTAAATGCAACTGGTGATAATAACTCAACCAGTGGAAACAACACTGGAAATAATACTGGTGATAATAACTCAACTGGTGAAAATGCTACTCAGAGTGTTCCGGATGAAGCATTTACAATTCCTGAGGATGGCAGTGATTATAGTATTTCACTTCCGAGTGATGCTACTGGTACTTTGACTGTTACGGTTGATGGTAAAGAATACTCTCAAGTGTTGGTTAACGGTAAAGCTACAGTTACTGTTCCTGAGTTAAGTGAAGGCTCTCATAATGTTACTGTAACTTATTCTGGTGACAGTAAGTATGCGCCAGTTACAAAGACTAGTGTTGTTGTTAAAGATCCTGTAAATTCAACCAGTGGAAATAACACTGGAAATAATACTGGTGATAATAACTCAACTGGTGAAAATGCTACTCAGAGTGTTCCAGATGAAGCATTCACTATCTCTGAAAGCGGAAGCGATTACAGTATTTCACTTCCAAGTGATGCTACTGGTACTTTAACAGTTACTGTTGATGGTGTTCCATACACTCAAACATTAGTCAACGGTAAGGCAACTGTTAGCATTCCTGAATTATCTGAAGGCTCTCACAACATCACTGTTACTTACTCTGGTGACAGTAAGTACGCATCAATCACCAAGTCAAGTGTTGTTGTTAAAGAGCATATTCCACTAATCAAGCTTACAGCTTCCAATTTAAGCATGCTCTACACAAGTGGTAAGTACTTCAAGGTCAGATTGACCAGTGACGGTAAAGCCCTACCAAATCAGAAGGTTAAAATCACAATCAACGGCAAAACCTACACCAAAACAACAGATAATAACGGTTATGCTTCACTTAAAATCAGCCTTCCTCCAAAAGCATATACTGTGAAAGCAACATACGGTAATTTAACCCTTACCAAGAAGGTTACCGTTAAAACTGTTGTCCAGGCGAAAAACATTAACGCCAAAAAGTCTTCTAAGTCAATCAAAATCAAAGTTACTCTCAAAAAGGTAAACAAGAAATACCTCAAAAACAAGAAAGTGACTTTGAAGTTTAACAAGAAGACTTTCAAGGCTAAAACCAACAAGAAGGGTGTTGTTACATTCACAATTAAAAAGAATGTCTACAATAAACTCAAAGCAAACAAAAAATACACCTATCAGGTGATTTACGCCAAAGACAAGGTTAAAAAGACAATAAAATTTAAAAAATAGTTAGAGGAATTTTAACATTCCTCATGTTTTTCTTTTTTCACATCTACATCAAACAATTCAAGTAATTAATTTTTCACTCCTGATTTTATTTAACAAATCTTAGCTTAATTTTAAACATCACTTCAATCCAAAATCATTAATTTTATACACCAATAATTCAAGCATTCGAATAGTTAATTCATGGCATTGTTTCCGTCCGGTTACATAACTTATTTTTATTTTCTGTCTAAATTATTATAGTACAGTCATTTTGACTAATAAATGTTATGGAGATAATTAAAATGATGTACTATATCAACGACCATGATTTGATAAATGACTTTCACTGCAAATCAGGTCACAGCAACGGATCAATAAAATCATATCAAACAGTATTCAACAAATACACAGAATTTCACAATATGAGCTTATGTGAACTTCTAGGGGAAGCAATTTCAGAGCAGGAAAAGAGAATTCCCGAAAATAAGCTAAGCATCTACGACAGAATAATAACATTCAGAAACCACCTGAGCAAAAATCATATGTTAAACACAATCATTAATGCAATATCCAAAATCAGGACATTCTACCTCTACAACAGGGTCTATCTGCCTTTCATACCTCCATTGAACAGTAAGCAGGTTAAAAAGAATGATGTAATCTCTTTTGAGGATTTACCGACAAAAAATCAACTAAGGCGTGCATTAAGGTTTTCAGGTGACAATCTTGCATTGTGGATTCTTGTGATGATTTCATCAGGCTCAACCAGGGCAGAGGCAAAATCCATGACCAACGAAATGTTTTTTAAGGGAACCTTGGAATACCACAAAAAGGATAATTTCAAGGATGCGATGAAATACCTGTCAAGAAAAAAGAATGTTGTCTGCACATGCAAGATGTTGAGAAAGAAAACCGACAAGCCCTACTACACCTTCCTAAATCCTGAATGCGTGCAGAAAATCGCCAAGGTCAAATTAAAACAGAATGACCTTGACATGGAAAATCCGCTTCTTAAATATGATGTGAATTATGTAAACTACAGATTTAGAATCTTGAACGATTATCTCGGACTGGGAGAAGTTGGAGGCTTTTCACGCCTAAGACCTCACATGCTTCGAAAATTCAACGCAACTCATTTAAGTCAGGGATCCATTGAAAGGGGTTTGCTTGATATGGATTGCGTTGACCTGCTTCACGGCCGTGGAAAAAACAGTACCAGACAATCATACTTCAAGGACAATCCTGAATATCTCAAGCTTGAATATATAAAAGCGATGAGCAACATTTCACTTGATTACAGGTATGACTATAAGATTAGTAATGGTAAGGTCAAGGTGCTGGCAATACCATTGTGAATGGTCGGCTTGGATATGCAATAAATATAATAGCCATTATATATAAATAATATAATATGAAAGATAATAAAAAAGATAATATCAGTTGGACAAGCTTTTGTCAGGCCATGAATTCAATTGCCTACTGGCTTGTCCAAAACCAAAAGAAATACAAAAAACGTGACCATTACCAGATATTAACATTAAAAGGTAATTGTAAAGACATAGAAAAGAAGGCAAAGAAACTAGGTTCAGATAAATTAGTGGCTATGTATACAATGGCAGCCATTAAAGACAACAAGTCACTGGATTTCCTTCCAAACTATGTGACCTTAAAGAATAAGGAACAAATCGATAAGGCTGAATATGTTGACATGGCAATTAGAACTGAAAGCTATATTCGAGCCAACGGAAGGCTTCCGGCTATTGTATATCGCAAGTCAACATTACCTGACTATAACGATTCAACAATGAAGTTATTTATAAAGACTTATACTTTCAAAGGTAATAGTATTGATGAGGCACTGGCAATAATAGCTAAAAAGAAATTGTACAGCAAATACTTTGATTCTCAAAAAACTGACAAGAAAACTATAACAGATGCTAAGGATGGTAAAGGTTCCAACTGTGTGGACTGGGGACAAGTGTACTATCGTATAGCTAAAAGCTTAGGTTATGATGTGCAGTTTGTTCATGTCCGATGCAGGGTTTCAGGAACCGGCCACATCAGATTAAGATTAAGACATAAAAAACACACGTCTGGAAACTGGATTAACCGTGATCCAGCTGCAGTTGCAGACACAACTTCAGGCAATGTCAGAACAATCTGGTGTGATGATGGCTACATCATAGCATATGACCCATCATGGATTTTCACAGATTTATACAGTAGTTAATAATATTATTTTGGTGTATTATTTTCTGGAAATCCATAATGATTCCATAATGGTTTAAATAAATCTTTAACTTTTTCCTCAATTTCATTTTCATTATTTATGATAATGCCGTTGGGGTCTAATTTTTCTCTTTTGTCGGGAATACTTTCATAACTTCTATTTCTTCCATTACTTCTTAATGAGTATCCTTCAATATTAGTTAAACTAACAAAGAAAACAACTGGGCATATGATATTTAATTCTTTGTATAACTGGAGAATTTCTTTACAAAAGCTTATACAATCTTTTTCATAAGTATCTAAGTATATTTTTTCATTTGTGTATGGTATTGTGTAACATCTTTCGAAAGTTCCATTTCGGAAGAATTGTAAATTTTCTTCGCTATTATTATAGTATAATCCCTCAAAATTGTATTTATAATTACTTCCAATGATTCTACCCTTTAATTCATTTTTTGCTTTTTCTAAATTGATGTTATTGTTCGAGTAGGCATTTAATGGAACTGCATGGAAAATAACTTTATAGTGTTCTTGATTTTCAGATTCGAGTTTTGCTATTCTATTGTCTCTAAAATTATTAATCTTTTCAATTAAACTATTATTTAAATCAAACATTCTTTTCAACTCTTCATATTCCATGGGGTCTGTACGACCATCTCTTCTTACATAAAAAATCCTCTTTTGATTATCTATAACACAATGTGGAGGATTCCAACTTTTAGGAACCTTAATAAGAATAAGTAATTTGCCATCAGCTGAAGTAAGCATATTTATTTCTATATTTAAATGAGGTTCAATTCTTCCATATATCCAATCTTGAATTTGTAGTTTTTTATCATCCCAACTTTTTCCATTAAGTGAAACTC
Organism: Methanobrevibacter sp.; assembly: GCF_015062935.1. Classification (NCBI taxonomy): domain Archaea; kingdom Methanobacteriati; phylum Methanobacteriota; class Methanobacteria; order Methanobacteriales; family Methanobacteriaceae; genus Methanobrevibacter; species Methanobrevibacter sp. The sequence goes on from NZ_SUTM01000001.1 coordinate 105,654, forward strand.
CTGTAATTTCATGTGCTTCCCCATTTTTTTCTTTTAAACCATATATAAACAATCCTCCATCAGCATTTGCAAATCCACAAACGGTTTTTAGAATCTTGTCTTCTTCTCCGTTGGACTTTTGTTGTTTGAATTCTAAAAATTTACTTTCAATTTGTTTTTTGGCGATTAGGTTGTCTATATCTTCAATGTTAATGTCGTTGATATTTTTAGTATAAATTAGCATGTTAGTTCCTCCTTAGTTTTCTGGTGTTTTGCATAAGTCTTATTTGGTAGTTATCCTTTTTAGGTACTTTCATATTCCATTTACTTTGTGTTATCAATATATTTTCAATTGTATATATATTGTTTGTATTATATGAACTAATATTTTTCAAAACAGTTCAAAATATGTTCTAATTTAAATAGTGAGATAATGATAATTTTATATAATTGAAATAATAAAACATTATATTAATTATTATATACAGGTTGTAATAGCTATGGCCAATATTAATAATACCTCATCCTACATGGATGAAGACAAAAAGCAAATTATCAAAGAGTCCAACTATACCTATAGGGATGCTCTTGAAGTTTCAGCCTATCTCATCGAAGTGGGCAAGTTCGAAAGGTTCTACAAGGAAATGCAGATTCACGACCTTCAAAAGGAACTTGACGAAATGGGCGACGAAGAATAAGCTTCAAAAAATATATCTCGGGTATGTAACTCTTCAAAAGAAAAACTGTTTTTCATAGGCAAAAGTAATAATTTATTATTACTTTTATATTTTTTTTATAATATAATTTTATATATAATACATAATAAATATATGTATTATGATAACCAAAAAAACCAACATCAGCGCAAGAGTTGAAATAACACTCAAAAAAATAGTAGAAGAATCTAGTTTTAACCACAAGGATGCATACGAACTTGGAGCAATGCTTATAGCTATCGGCGATGCTGAAGATACCATAACACTAATACACAACAATCCCAATTATCATAAAACAATAAAACAGACCGAGTACAGACTAATTGAAGAGAGAAAACACCAGCTCGAAAGGGAATTAAGAGATTTATAGGAGAACCACCACTATGGGCAGAGGAAATTCAGATGTCATTTTCTTTCTTGAGCAGCACGAACAGGAAATAATAAACTGCTGCAAGAAGGCAATGAGCAACAAGGAAATCATAGAACTGTTAAAAACAAAATATGAATGTGAAGTTCCCGAAACCACCTTCAGAAGATTCAAAGCAGGATTAAAACTGACCAAAGTAGACTTTCTGGAAACACTTTTAGATGAAATAAAAGTCATGAAAACTCAAGGAGCTACTGATGAAAGCGTGAGAAGATGGCTGGACGATGAACATGACTTTGAAGTAAGCAGGGCAACATTTTCAAGATTCAAAAAGAAATACCATCTAGGGGATAATGAAAAAGACCCAAGAGCAAAAAACAAAGAAGCGTTAACAGAAAGAGCAATTACACAAAGACAAATAACAGACAACAACGTTCACGAGGACAATATCGATTTGGCTATTGATACAATACTCCAGCAACAGGTAACAGACATCAAAACAGGTCTTGACAATCTTGACAAGATTACCAAAAATGCTGTAGGCATTGAAATTGACTTTGCAAAACTGGATCAGGAAGTAAGATACAACGCCACTGAAAAAAGTCTGGCAAGATACCTAATTGACCTTACAGAACTAAAAATCAGATATCTGGAATTGTCAGTTAAAGCATTTGAAGCCAAAAACAGATTGTTCAAGGATGAAATGGACAGATTATTCAAAAACAGAGTTTTAGAATTGGAAGACAAAAAAATTGAAATCTCACAAAAGGACATAATGAATGAAATAGAAATCCTAGCAAAACAGATAGATGATAACAATGTATGATGAAAACGGTGAATTCTATTTGGATGCTAGGGACAAAGCTATTCTTCAGAAATGTGTATATGAGAATCCATATATACCATTCAATCCATTCCCGAAACAGGCTGAAATGATACTGGCTAGAGAAAAGGAAGTTTTGATTGGTGGTGCTGCTGGAGGAAGTAAATCCACCAGTCTGTTGATGAGGGCATTGTTTTATGTCCAGGATGACGTGAATGAATACCATGCCCTAATCCTGAGAAGAACATTATCTGACCTTAAAAGGAAAGGAGCATTAATACATAAAGCCAGTCAATGGTTAAACAGAAAGAAAATTCAAAATAATGCAGCTATTAAGCCAAAATGGGATGGAACCGAACATTCATGGACATTTCCCAATGGAAATTCACTGACTTTCGGATATTTGAGAAACATCAATGACCTTGATACTTACCAGGGTTCTGAATATCAGTTCATTGGTATTGATGAGCTGACACAGCTTGAAAGATTCAAATATATCTACATGAGGTCAAGAGTAAGGAAAACAAAAGATAATAAGCTTCCAACACAACTGATGGCATCATCAAACCCTGGAAAGCGTGGAAACAAATGGGTAAGAGAAAGATTCATAGAAAAAATTGATACTGACATTCAGGACAAAACACAAATAAGATTCATTTCCTCCAGTTATCTGGATAACATTTATCTGGACAGAAACGACTATGAAGAATATCTTATGGGATTGGATCGGGTAACAAGAGAACAATTAATGAATGGTAACTGGTATGCATCAGTCAAAGGCCAGCTATTCGATGAATCAGACTTCCACATAATCTCTCATGATGAATACATGAAAATACCAATCGTTAGAGTTATCAGATACTGGGATCTTGCCGCTACTGAAGTATTGAACGATGACAAATTGAGGGGAAGTGATCCGGATTATACTGCAGGTGTCATGCTGGCCAAAGATTTAAACGGAAATATCTATATTTTAGATTCATATGAGTTCCAGCTTGAGTCAAGAAACCTGATCAATGAAATTCTCAATACTGCAGCACGTGACAAGTCAGACGTGCAGTATATCGAACTCGACGGAAGCACAGGCAAAAACTTTGGATTGCTAATTATAGATGAGTTGAACCGTAGAGGATTCGCCACAGGCACCGGCAACTCAAGAGAAAACAAAATCGATAGGGCAAGAAGAGTTTCAGCCGATATTCAAAAGAATGGAATTTTCCTGGTTGGAAAGGATAGGACAGGGTTTACGAAAAAGTGGGCGATGGAATTTCTTGAAAAAATTACAGCATATCCTAATGAAGCTATTCATGATGACTGTGTTGTGGCATTCACTGGAGGTTATGAAAAAATAGTTAGTGAAACTCAAAGTAAAAGAGTTGATGTGGATAGATGGTATTCCACATGATAAAATAATTTTATGTTGTTTTTGATTGTAATACATCTATTTATTATATCAATTATATAAACCAAATAATAAGATGGTACTTGTTACATTTTTGGTTTCAAAAAAATTTAATTAATAGTAAAAACAATAGAATATATTGTCGTAGAGAGTAAAAGTGTGGGATATTATGCGTCCTATTGATATGATGGTAACAGATTATAATTGTGAATATTTAGGATTATCAAGGTTGTGCCTAATGGAATCTGCAGGAAAATCTCTGGCGGAGGAAGTTGGCAAGATTGCAGTTTATACATTTTCAAAACCTGTCAAGGTAGCTATTTTCACAGGTTCCGGAGGTAACGGCGGAGACGGTTTTGTAGCTGCCAGATATTTACTTAACAGAGGTTATGATGTGGATATTTACATGCTAAAAGATAATATCCACTCAAATGAGTCAAAAATTAATTTTGAAATTCTTAAAAATTTAAAACCACGTCTGTCCCGTTTAAAAATCTTTAATCTTAAAACATTGGCCGACATTAACAATTGCCAAATCGCTAAAAGCAATGATGAGGAATTTGTGATTGTAGATGGACTTTTAGGAACAGGAATTAAAGGAAAGCTCCAAACAAACATCAGAAGAGCTATTGAAATTATCAATGAATCCAAAGGGATTAAGATAAGTGTTGATGTACCTTCAGGAATGGATCCTTTAACTGGTGAAGTGGATGACTTGGCTGTTGTTCCGGATTATACAATCAGTTTTCATAAAATAAAAACCGGCGTTAGAAATGCTGAGGAGGAAGTTGTCGGAGGCCTTGTCACTGCAGATATTGGTATTCCGTTTGAAGCGGAATATTTTGTCAATTATGGGGATTTTTTAAGGCTCAAAAATAGGGATGACAGTTCCCATAAGGGCAATAACGGAAGTTTATTAATTGTAGGTGGAAGCGCTGATTATTCTGGAGCTCCTGCAATTGCAGGGATGGCCGCTATTGGTGCAGGTGCAGATCTGGTTTATGTGGCTTCACCTTATGATGCCGCTAAAGCAATTAAAGCAAATTCCCCTGATTTGATTGTAAAATCTTTAGAAGGAGACAAGCTGTCAGTCGAGCATGCAGATGAAATTTTAAGTTTGGCTGAAAAAGTCGATGCAGTACTAATTGGTCCTGGAGCAGGAATTGATGATGAGACTTCCAAATTATTCAATGTTTTAGCTACAAAAATCAAAAAACCGTTGGTATTAGATGCTGACGCTTTAAAACAGGTTAATATGTCTTTAATTAAAAATCGTGAAGATATTATATTAACACCTCATATATTTGAGTTTAAATCATTTTTCAATGTTGGTGATGAATTGAAATTGGACATTGATTATTATGATTTTGAAAAAGTGGATGAAAACATTACCAGTTTTCAGCAGATTTCCCGCCAAATTAAGGGCTCAGTTGTTGTCAAGGGAAAATATGATCTTATTTTAAACGGTACCAAATTCAGGATTAATAAAAGCGGAAATTCAGGAATGACTGTAGGTGGAACTGGGGATGCACTTGCAGGAATCTGCGCAAGTTTATTCACTCAGGGTCTCAATTCCTTTGACTGTGCATGTTTGGGTGTTTTCATAAACGGCCTTGCAGGTGATGAAGCTTTTAAAGAAAAAGGAAATGGATTTTCAGCAACAGATTTGGTATCTCACATCGGCAGTGTGATTAAAAATGGACTATGTTAAAGGAATTTTTAAAAATCGTCCCAACAGATTCATTGCAGAAGTTGAAGTGGATGGAAACCTTGAAATAGCCCATGTTCCAAATACTGGAAGATGCAAGGAGCTTTTGGTGGATGATGCAGTGGTCTGGTTAAAACCCTCTGACAATCCCAATCGGAAAACCAAATTTTCACTTCATTTTGTCGAGAACAAGGGCGAACTTGTATCACTTTACTCTCAACAAGCTAACAGTATTGTATATGATGCAATCGTAGATGGTAAAATAAAAGAGCTTTCCGGTTATGATTATCATCAAAGAGAAAAAACTGTTGATAACTCAAGGATTGATATATATCTTGCAAATCATGAAGATGATTGTTGTGGTATGAATTTTTTAGTAGACCCTTGTTTTGTTGAAGTTAAGGGCGTTACATTGATTGTGGATGGGGAAGCAAGATTTCCCGATGCACCAACAGAACGTGGTGCGAAACATTTAAAGGAATTGATTAAACTTAAAAAAGAAGGAAATAGATGCTGTGTATTTTTCCTGATACAGCATCCTGCAGGCAAATTCTTCAGACCTAACTGGGAAAATGACCCTAATTTTTCTCAAACATTAAATGACGCCTATGATGCTGGCGTTGAAATACTGGTTTACAGATGCGTTAACCGATTGGATGGAATTGATTTGATTCCGGAACCCTTAGACTTTGATTTGGGAAAGAGTTTCGCCAATGGCATCATTGATGACTAATGTTGCAAGACCGTCGCATGGTGTTTCACTTTTGTTAATGAGGATTAAATTTTTGCCGTTAAAGTAATTTATCAGTCCTGCAGCAGGATATACGACAAGCGATGTGCCGCCTATTATTAATGTGTCTGCATTTGAAATATAGTCGATAGCAAAGCTTAAAACAGCATTATTCAATGGTTCTTCATATAAAACAACATCAGGTTTCACAGTCCCTCCACATTCACATTTTGGGATTCCATCACTTTCTAAAATATAATCCAGGCCATATTCCTTATTGCAAATCTGACAGTAATTTCTATGGATGCTTCCATGAAGTTCCAGGACATTTTTGCTTCCAGCTTTTTGATGAAGTCCGTCTACGTTTTGGGTAATTACTGCTTTTAATTTTCCTGCTTTTTCTAAATTTGCAAGAGTGATGTGTGCAGGATTGGGTTCGGCATCATTGAATACCAGATTGTCCTTGTAGTAGTTGAAAAATTCTTCAGTGTGGTCTAAATAGTAGCTATGGGAAACAAGATTTTCGGGAGTGTCCCCATATTTTTCAAGACTTTTAAAAATTCCACTTTCGGATCTGAAATCAGGGATTCCGCTTTCTGTAGAAACTCCTGCACCTCCGAAAAAGACTATATTGTCTGAAGAATCGATTATTTCTTGTAATTGGTTAATTTTAGACATGTTTAAATCTATGCATAAACTTTTAAATATAGTTATTCAACATAGTTATTATTATAAAGTTGTTATTAAATTAGTGGGGATTTAATTGGAGAATAATAATTCTAATCTTGATTGGATGGTTCACTGGTCATTTGAAGGCCATTATCCCAGAAATAGTCAAATCAAATTAATCAATAAAATAAATTGGGCTATCGGTGAAGGTTATAAAAATATTATTTTGGAAGCCGGTACCGGAACCGGAAAATCTGCAATAGCCACCACACTGGCCAACATGTATGAAGACACTTATATTTTGACAATGACCAAACAACTTCAGGAGCAATATCTGGATGATTTTTCAGACATGCTTGTAGAAATAAAGGGCCGTGGAAATTATAAATGCAATTACAAGGGAAGTTGCGATTTCTGTATTAAGGCAGAGTATAATTTGAGAAAATGCAGTGACTGTGAATTCAGTATGGCTTTTAAAAAGGCAAAGGAATCTCCAAATGTAATAACTAATTATGATTTCATGTATTATATGGGCGTTTCCAACAGAATGTTGGATTCTCGTGAATTGCTGATTTTGGATGAAGCTCACAATTTGGAGCGAAAAATGTTAATGTTATCCTCCAATTCGTTAAATAGGGAGTATATTGCAACAAAATTCGGAATGGATATTTTTGATCCGATAATGAATAACACTAAGTCAATCAACAACTTGAAAAGGGATTCTCAGTATTGGATTGATTTATGCGATGAACTTGTCGGAAAATGCAGTGCAAATATTAAAGAAATTGAAGGGGATGGCAAAGAAACGGTTCAGGTTACATTGGATGAATTTGAAAGCAATCCTTCCCGATTTTCCAATTTTGACTATGCGGAAAAACAGCAGCTTGAAACTGATATGAAAGCGTTTAATTCAATCAGCCTGGGTTTAGAGAGTGAAGATTTGATTATTGATTTGCCGGAATTAAATAAAATAAAAGACAACAGCATGGATATTTCCGCTGATTTCAAACCATTTTCAGTGTCTGAAGATACGCAGGAACTCCTTAAATTAGGTAATATTCGCATATTTTTAACCGGAACATTGGGCAATATGGAAAAATTCTGTAAATGGAACAACATTGACGTTGATGAAACATATTATATTTACGAGAAAAGTCCGTTTGATGTTTCTAAAAGACCTATATTTATAGATTTTGTAGGTAAAATGAGTGGAAAAAGAAGGGGAATTCCAAACTGGAAAAATGAAAAGGCAATTCTCAAAATTAAAGAAATTTTAGATAATCATCCGGGTGAAAAAGGTGTAATCCATACTTCCAGTAATGAGCAGGCTTTTTGGATAATTGAACAATTAAAAGAGTATCCGTTAATGTTTGTCGGTGGTGAAGATAGGAATTATATATTAAAGGATTTTGCAGAAAATGAAGATGACATAATACTTATTGGAGCATCAATTAAGGATGGTGTGGATTTTAAAGATGATTTATGTCGTTTTCAAATTATTTTCAAGGTTCCATATCCTCAATTAAATGAACAGGTAATATATAGGAAAAATTTAGATCCGTCCTGGTATTATTATCAGGCGATTATGGCTATAATGCAGGCTTATGGTCGTGGAATACGTGATAAGGATGATTGGTGTGAACTATATATTATTGATTCTGATTTTAAAAATCTGTTTGATTTTAACAGGCGTTTTTTCAATGAATATTTCATTGAAGCCATTCAAAAAAAGAAGTAAGGTGATAGCGTTAAAGCTATCTGTTTAATTTTTGATAATTTGCTGCTTGAAGACCGTGGTATTTAATCATACCTTCAACATCTCTTTGGTCGGTTTCTTTGTCTTCAAATGTAATTTGTTCTATGCTGTGTAAGCTGAATGGAGATTTTCTGGAAATAGGTTGGATGGAACCTTTGAATAATTTCATTACAACTTCTCCGCTTACTCTTTCTTGCATTTTGTCGATTGCTTGGTCAAGGTCTTCTCTTAAAGGTTCTTGCCAGAGTGCTCTGTATACAAGGTCTGCATAGAGTCCGGACATGTATTCAGCAAATCTTAACTCGTCAGTTGTTAAAACTAATTCTTCTAATGCTTGGTGAGCTGCAATTAATAATTTTGCACCAGGGGTTTCGTATATTTCCCTACTTTTAATACCAATCATTCTGTTTTCAATAGTGTCAACTCTGCCGATACCGTGGGATCCTGCAATTTCATTTGCTTTAAGGATAATGTCGATTAATGGCATCATTTCGCCGTTAATAGCTACTGGGATACCTTCTTCAAATTCGATAGATACTTTTTCAGGTTCAGCTTTAGCATCTTCCCAGGAGGCAGTCCATTCGTAGATGTCTTCAGGAGGTTCGTTTGCAGGGTCTTCTAGAACATCTCCTTCAATTGCTCTTCCCCAGAGGTTTTCATCGATACTGTAAATTTTATCGTAATTTAATTCGATTCCTTTGGATTCTGCATATGCCTTTTCTTCAGTTCTGGTTAAGTTCATTTCTCTGATTGGTGCAATGATGTCTAAATCTGACATTGCAAGAATAATAGCTTCAAATCTGAATTGGTCGTTTCCTTTTCCGGTACAACCGTGTGCAATTGCAGTTGCTCCTTCTTTTTCAGCTACTTCAATAAGTTTCTGAGCAATTAATGGTCTTGCAAAAGCGGTACTTAATGGGTATCCTTCGTATTCTGCATTTGCTTTAATTCCGCGTGAGATGTATTCGTTTGCGAATTCTTCTTTAGCATCTATATTGTAGTGTTTTAATCCACCAATTTTAGCGGCACTATTTTTTGCTTTTTCCATTTCTTCTTCGCCTTGTCCCACATCCACACATGCGGTAATAACTTCTACATTGTATTTTTCTTCTAATAATTTAACACAAACAGAGGTATCTAATCCTCCACTGAATGCTAAAAGTACTTTATCAGTCATATAATCACCATAATAATTTTGATAAGATGAAATATCAATTTATATTTATATGTCTAATAGTATTTAAAATTTTTAAAGGATTCTAAAAAATTTAAAAAAGTTATGAAATTCATTTAAAAATTTCAATGAAAAAATAAGGCAGAAGAAAAACTCTTAATTGAGGGGAATAATTGAGGTTGAAAGTTATATGGGCTTTAAAAAGAAAATCCCAATTAAGAGTTTGTGTTAAAGTATTCTTTCATACTTTATTTAATATGTAGTATTTCATAGTATATAAAAGTTTAGGTATACCTAAAAATTATACTTTATTTAAAACATTATTTTCTCTTGCAAACTCAATCAGTCTTGCATATGTCGGATTGGTTTTAAGGGTATTGATGTTGCCGATAATTATCAGTTTACGTTTTGCACGTGTTATTGCAACATTCAACCTTCGTAAGTCTCTTAAAAATCCAATATTTCCATTTTCATTGCTTCTAACTGTTGATATGATGATAATTTCTTTTTCTCTTCCCTGAAAACCGTCAACTGTTTTGACTTCAACGGGGGTTTTTTCCTGGATGATTTTCACCTGATCGGCATATGGGCTGATTATTCCTATGTCGTCTTCTGTTAATCCAATTTTGAGATAATCGTTGGCAAGTTTTATGGCAATTTCAGCTTCTATTTCATTGATTATGGATTTTGAATCTTTTAAATGCCTTTCCCCATCTTCATCAACAGAAGATGTATCAACAAAAAGCATCGGATCTTCTTTTTCAGTAGTTGTCAGTATGTCGTTGATGGTAATGTCATCGACTGAAGAATCACTTTTCAGATTGTTATTGTAAAATTCGGCATTCGGAAACTTCATTAACAGTGAATTCATACGATACTGAACATCCAGCAGTTGTGATTTGAATGGATATATTTTTATCAGCTCTTCAAACAATGTTTTTTCTAATTTTTGAGCTTTATCACTTATTATTGTTGGTGGGAGCTGCTTATGGTCACCTGCCAGAATGAATCTGTGGGCTTTAGCAATTGGAATCAGGACACTTGGGATTGTGGCCTGTGAGGCTTCATCAATGATTGCAACATCAAATTTGGTTCTTGAAATTGACTCCAGTGCTGCTGATGAGTTTGTAGATAAAATAACATCACTTGTTTCTATAATGTCTCTAATCATTTTATTTTCTATTCTTTTAATGTCATCATGCAATTCATCAATTTGCTGATTGTATTCAATCCATTGTGCCATTGATTTCATTTTTTCAGCACTGATTCCACGTCCGCCTTTACCTTTTGAGGCATTATAAAGTATGTCATAATCACCAAAACCTCTGCGATATTGTGGTGTTGGTTTGGTGTATACTTTTCTTTTTTCAATTAAATTATCGATTTTTTTATGAATTTTTTTTATTTTCTTATTCAACTTGTGATTTTCAACTTTATATGCCAGTGTCTGGGTAATGTTATGCTTGGATACCCTTTGAGGATGCCCAAGTCTTGTCAGATTTAACTTTTTATTCTCCATCAATCGTTCTAATATGTTGTCAACTGCAGCGTTACTTTCCGCTGTCGCCAGAACTTTGTGATTTTGTCTGGTTTCCTGTGAAATCAGTTCAACTAATGTTCTTGTTTTTCCGGTTCCAAAAGGACCATGAATTAAAAAGAAGTTTTCACATGAAAGGGCATTTTCAATAGCATTTTTCTGGGATTCATTTAAGTTTTCATCAATATAACTAATGTAGGGGACTGAACGATTTTTTTTAGGATTTCTTTCACTTAATATATATTCTAATGCATTTTTACCTTTTAGACTTAAGTGCTTTAGGTTGTCTTCCATTCTTCTAAAAGTAATGTCGTTTGCATATAAATCCAATCGGACTTTCTTTTTTACCACCCATCTTGGAATTCTTTTATCAAAGGCAACTTTAATAAATCGGGCTCCCTTTTCTGTTACTGTTCCTGTAAAATCACTTTTTAGGGGATTATCAGTACTTACTAAAACCATATCTCCAACGGATATTTCAGTTTCTATTTTTTCAGACCTTCCGAATTGGACAATTTTAAGACCTAATTCTTCACCGATATATTTTCCTTTAACTTTATTGATGGCACGGCCAAGTTCTTCTCTTTTTTGACCGGACATATGTGCTATTTCAAAACGCATTAGTTCAATTTCAGCATCTCTTTCATAGTTGACCAATCTTATTAAGTTTTTTATATATTTTTTCATCTAATCCCTAATTTTAAATAAGAGCGTTACTGTATAATTAATTATGCATTTTAAAAAAATTGATGAATTTGAAAATCTTGAAATGGGTTATATCTGTAATTTTTCAGGAGGATATGTTTCAAGAAATAAACAGCTCTTTGAAAACATCGAGTTAAACAAATTGAATCAATTTATTTTAGAAAAATCTGTTTTTGGAACACCAATTTTCAAATGTGGTGACGGCAGCAATAAAATATTGGTATTATCAGGCATTCACGGTAATGAATTGCCTTCACAAATTGCAAATTTAAGATTAATGAATGAGTTAGTTTCTAAAGAATTGTCCCATACGGTTTATTTCATCCCATTTGCAGCCCCTAAGGCATCAATGAATAATGAAAGAACTTTTAATTCAATGGATTTGAATAGGTCTGCCCATATTAAGAATTCTGTTAGTAATCTTATTGTTAAGGCAGTTGCATCTTTAAAAATCGATTTTGTCGGTGATTTTCACTCAACTTCATCCAACGCCAATCCAGGTTTTGAGTCTATATTTTCATCTAAATCCCCGTCTCCTGAAAGTTTTTTAATAGCCAATTATATTTCAAATGATATGGGCTCTGAGACAATATCATTTGATTTTGCAGGAATGTCCTATAAAGGTGCAGTTGAGGATGTCTGTAATTTAAGAGGAACTCCTGCCATTACTGGTGAAGTTTTATGTCCGTTTTGCAATGTTGCCAGGGGCAGTGTTGATAAGTCATTTGCACAGATGAAAAGCTTTTTGTCTTATTTTGGCATATCCTATTAAACTTCATTTTTCAAATATTACTTATCAAATGCTCTCGGAAAAACTACTTTTTATAATATAATCTATATTCATTTAAGGTGATGTTGTGTCAACTTATAAAGGGCATTCGATATTTGCATTGATACTTTCATTGATGTTTTTTCATAGTCCTCTGTTAATTGCTTTAACTCTGATAGGTGCAAATATTCCTGACTTTGATCACAAATTCAAAAAAGACCATGTCTATAAGTTGATTATATTGGGATTAATTGTGTTCATTTCACTTTACATCCTTAAATTACCTTACATGATTGGTTTAATCATTGTGTTTCTGGGAGCATGTTTTTACTTTTCAGAACACAGGAGCTTCACTCACTCCATTTTTGGTGCAATTATATTGACCTCCGCTATTGGTTTAATACTAATTTGGTCATTTCAGCTGGTAATATCTATCACTGATTTGCAAAATTATTATTTGCTAATGGCAATCTTAATTGCACTTTTAAGCTTTTTATTTTTAAATAAAAATGTGTTGATGATATTTTTACCGTTATTTTTCCTTTCATTATTCATTTTCAATACTGGGGATATTAATTATATTGAATTAGTCTTAGCCACATTTTTAGGTTTATTTTCACATATTGTTCTTGATTCATTTACTCCTGCAGGAATTAAAATATTCGCCCCATTATCTTCAAAAAAAGTTCACAGTAACTTTGGAAAGGTTTCCATATTTGTTTTAATAGCTATGGCTTTATTTTACCATGCTCCCTATTTATACGGTCTTTTTGAGCAATATGTTTTTACAAATGTTTAGTAATTTTTAGGTATTGATTTTAATAATGAGTAATATATAATTAATATCATGGTGGAAATTTCAGTTATATTGCCTGTTTACAACAGTGAAGATTATTTAAGAGAATGTTTGGACAGTCTAATTGGTCAGTCATTTAAAGATATTGAAATATTGTGCATTAATGATGGATCTGAGGATAATTCTATTCAAATTCTCAGGGAATATGAAAAAACAGACAATCGAATAACTGTTATTGACCAGGAAAATATGGGTGTAGCTAAAACTCGAAATAAGGCTTTGGATTTGGTTCATGGAAACTATGTTTATTTTATGGATGCCGATGATTACCTTGATTCAAATGCTTTTAAAAAGCTGCATGAAAATATAACTTCAAATAATTCCGATTTATGTATTCTAAAAACTATTTTTGTAAAAAATTCACAGCAACATAAATTCCCTGCATTTGATTTGGATAAGGAATTTGACAAGGTAAACTTTAACAGATTCACATTTACATATAAGGACATTAAAAGTCACGTTTTAAATGATTTGTTTGCTCCTTGGCTTAAATTGTATAGGGCAGATTATTTAAAGAATAATGAATTTAGATTTCCTGATATAAAATCCTATTCTGATGCGCCGTTTCATGTAATGACTATTCTAAAAGCTCAAAGAATTTCATTCGTTCCGGAATATTTATACTACTATCGTGAAAATGATGATTCATTGGTTCATTCATCATCAAATACAATTAATTTTTTCACATTGTCCGATATTATTGAAGGTTATCTGAAAGATAATGGGTATTATGATGAATTTGAACAGGAATTTGAAGCTTTTCAGGTTGTTAAAATAGTTTATTATATGGGATTCACCGATTCAGAGGAATATTACGTAAAATCAAAAAACACATTAAATTCCATTGATTTTGAAAACAATTCTTTGATTTTACAAAAGGACATTGATAAGGCAAAGTTAATATTGGATTGTGATACATTGAATGAAGCTCGTCTTGCAGTTAAGTTATATGACTGTAACCGCAAAGTCAAAACTCTTGAAGAATCAAAAAGCTGGAAGATTACAAAGCCTTTAAGAAAGTTCACTTCTTCTTTAAAATAAATTGTTTTGACAAACAAAAAACAGTCCGGAATTTTTAATCCATAATACGAATTTTGACATGATGTAAAGTATTGGCAGTTCTATTAAAGGCCCAATTACTAGTGCAATGGAGATTAATTCATGACCTGGGAAAGAATTAATGGCGATAGCAAGGGCTAACGGTGAATTTCGCGCTAAAGTTGTCATTGTCAGGCTTGCATACTCAGAATATGTGAAATTAATTTTTTCAGATACCAACAGATCTATTATTGCATTTGCACAGAAGAAAATGATTAACGGGATGAAGATTGTCACAATTGAATTTAAATTTGAAAACAACAATTCTCCCTGACTTGAAAATATGCAAAATACTGCAAGTGATAAAAACCATATCTGAAGGGAACTGAATAGTTCACTGGCTCTTTCAAGATTCTTTTTCATTATTAATTTGGTAATTTGAGCTGCAATAAATGGAATTACAATAACGATTAAAAGTGAATATCCGATTTGTGTGAAATCCATGCTGTTTGCTGTTGAGAAAAATATGGCGAGGTATATAGGCAGCAATATGATTTGCAGAACTAAATTGATTGGCAATATTGATAAACTAAGTTTAACGTCTCCTTTTGCCATTTTTGTAAATACTAGATACCAGTCAGTACATGGAGTTAATATTAACATGAAAAATCCTATTATTATGTCTATATTTCCTTTTAGGAATAATGTTCCCAGAAAATATCCGAATAATGGTGTCCAGATGAAATTGATTATTAAACTTGTTGATGTAAATTTTAAATTTTTAAAACTGTTTTTCAGCTCTGATATAGGCACTTCTAAAAATAATCCGTATAACATCAGGCAGAGGAAAATGTTTATCAGGTAATCAGTATTTTCCGCTATAATACCTATGTTTGAAAAGAGTAATCCCAATATTATCGCTGAAAAAATTATTATTGGTTCAAGTTTTTCAATCAGTTCCATGCTATCACTTTTAGGTGTGACTAAATTTATTGGTGTTAATATTTATAATTTTTTATTTTAAGTATTTTATTTAAATTTTAATTTAAGTGCTTATTTTGTCTTATTTTTTTAATTTATGCTATTTTATTCAGTAATTATATTTTTTTAAAAATTTTTTTATATGGTAATCTTGTTTTATAAGATTTTTTTTATAAATGCATACATTTATAATAAATAATCATGATAAATAATAATATTATTATTTAATGTCAATTTGATATTTTAATAAATTAATGAAATGGAGCTTGTTTAATGTTTTTAACTAGAATTGGCTATGGAATTGCTTATTTCGTAGTTCTTATTTACGAAGTAATTAAAGCAACAATTGACGTTAGCTTTAATTCAATTATGAGGAGAAATATTGATCCTGTAATTGTTGATGTTGAAACAGTATTAGAGAGACCTGTTTCACAAACAATTTTAGCTAATAGTATTTCTTTAACTCCTGGTACTTTGTCTGTTGATTTAGACAGTGAGAATAACATTATTAAAGTAGCTGCTATTTCTCCTAGAAAAAAAGAGGATATTATTCCATTTGAACCGTATATTAAAAAAATGTTAGAATGATATTCTTATAAAATAGTCGAGTGAGAAGTATGGATATATTGTTTATTTCAAAAATACTGCTGGTTATTGCATTATGCATAATAATGTTGGCAGCTCTAAGAGCAAGTGCATATAAATCCACATCAATGGGGCTTTTAGGAAGTTCCGTAATTGTCAATGCTTTTGCAGTGGCATTGTTGATTGTTGGAGGTTTATATAATCTTGAATTCTTTAGAGATATATCATTAGCTTTAATATTCTTTGGTTTTGTAGGCACTGTTGCTTTCGCTATTGTTTTGGGAGGGGATGACGAATGATAGAATATATTCAATCTGCTCTTCTCATTATATCTGCAATATTGATGATTATAGCGGCTGTCGGTGTTTTAACCGTTGGAAAAGACACTAAAAATGTTGTTTATGCAAGAATTCACATTTTTGGGGTATTTGATATTGCTTGTATTATTGCTATGATTGCTATTGGCCAATACTTGCTTGCAGGTGTATACTTTATTCTTGCACCGTTTACAGCTCACGCAATAGCCAATGCTTATTGGAAAAAAGAAGATAGAGATAATAATTTAGAGTCAGTAACTGTTGAAGAAGAAGTCGTAGAAGATAATAATCCTTTCATACATCCTAAAGAAAAAATACAAGCTTTAGAGAGCAAAGATTCAGAAAAACTTAAGGTGGATGAAAGATTCTCAGTTACTATGTTGGAAATTGATGAGGGGGAGTAAAATGATAGAATTTGTATTAATGGTTATAATTATATTGAGTGCAATTCTTGCCCTTATTCAAAAAGACTTATTGAAGGCAGCAATCCTAACAGGATTTTCAGGTGGAGCTTTAGCTGTTTTATTCCAAATTTTGCTTGCTCCTGATGTTGCATTAACTCAAGCGATTGTTGGTGCAGCAATTGTCCCTGTATTTATTGCTTTAGCTGTTAAAAAAACTCAAAGGGAGGATAGCTAATGGCACAAACACAACTTGCGATATTATTGACTTCTGCTGCATTGGTCATAATCGGACTTTATTCAGCAATATTCATTGATAATATCATTAAAAAGATAATTGGTATTAGTTTTATTGAAGAGGGAGCTAATCTATTCATTGTTGCTATTGGTTATAAGCCAGGTGGTGTCGTACCAATTTTAATGCCTGGAATGGATACATCCTGGTTCGCATCAAATGCAGCATATCCTTTGCCTTTCGGGTTAGTACTCACAAGTATAGTAATTGGTGCAAGTACTTTGGCAGTAATGCTTGCATTGGTAATGGTTTTATACAGAAGATACGGTACATTAAGTACTAAAGTCATGTTGGCTGACACATCAAAACAGGAGGAATACGATGAATGAATTAATTCCACTTATGGTTATTGTTCCTCTTATGGCAGCATTAATTATTAGTGCATTTTCAAGATTTAACACTGCAACTAAAATATTTGCATTTGTTGTTGCGATTTGTCTTCCTATAATACCATTGGCTTCAAATTATGGTCTTCATTACTTCGGAGGTTATGCACCGATACTGGATAATGTAACAAATGTAATGTATCATCCGGCAATTACCTATTCATTCACATTCTTACAACAGATATTTATAGGAATGCTTGGTCTTTTAACATTCTTAGTTGTATTCATTTATTTAACTAAATACAAAGAAGTTTCAGGACCTTATTTATTCTTGCTGTTCTTAGGTACTGCTGCTGTTACTGCAATGCTTTTAACAGACGATATATTCCACATGTTCGTATTCTTTGAAATATTGGCTCTTGCGCAAGTAGGTATTGTAGCGGCATCTTCAATAGATTACAGTTATGAGATGGCTTTAAAATATATGATTTTAGGGTCAATAGGATCTCCGATGATGCTTTTGGGAATTGGATTTTTACTTGCGATGACTGGTAGTGTAAATGTAACAGATATTGCAGTTGCGGTTCACAGCGGATTAGTCAGCGCTACTTCTCCAGTATTTTTATTATCACTCGCTTTAATATTCTTTGGTTGGTTATACGCATCAGGTTTACCACCATTCCATACAATAAAATCTGGAATTTATTCAAAAGCAGAACCTCATGGTGCAGCATTGCTTCAGTCATTTACAGTAGTTTCAATGGTTTCCATAGTACTGATAATGTTTAGAATATATTCATCATTACCAATATTTGAAGTTCTCATAGTGTTCTTCTCTATCTTAGCTATGATATTGGGTGTCTCTCTTGCATTAACTCAAACAGACTTCAGAAGAATGATTGGATTTTTAGCTGTTGGTGAATTAGGATTTATTGGTTTAGGTATTGGGCTTGGAACCCAGTATGCAATTACCGCCGGACTTTTCCAAGCATTAAATGAAATCATTATTACTGCACTTCTATTCATAGGATTTGGTGCAATTGTAAACGCAACAAATGAAGTGGATACTCGTAAACTCGGAGGGCTTCTTGCAGAACATCCAAAAGTAAGTATAATGCTTTTAATTGCCGGTTTGGCGATGGCAGGTGTTCCTCCATTAAGCGGTTTCCAATCCAAATTAATGCTTGTTCAAGCTTCTTTAAGTTGTGGATTCCCGGAAATCTCTATTTTGGCAATTATGGTGAGTATAGCTACATTTGTAGTATTTGTAAAAACATATTACACAATGTTTTTAAAACCAAAACCAAGAGACTTAGAACTTGAAGGAAAAGAAGTTCCAAGAACAATGATATTTGCCATGGCAATATTATTAATCATTGTTGTATTATTAGGTGTTTACCCGGATGTAGTAACAAATGGAATTTCTAGCTTTGTAGGAGGGCTATTATGAAACTATATGATCAAATATTCGATGTTGTAAAACAATTTAGAAAATTGTTTTCACCAGGTCCTGTAACAAATGCAGATGTTTCAGGAAGTATTACTGCGGAAATATTTTTAATTGTTTCATTAG
This sequence comes from Methanobrevibacter sp., assembly GCF_015062935.1. Classification (NCBI taxonomy): domain Archaea; kingdom Methanobacteriati; phylum Methanobacteriota; class Methanobacteria; order Methanobacteriales; family Methanobacteriaceae; genus Methanobrevibacter; species Methanobrevibacter sp. The sequence goes on from NZ_SUTM01000001.1 coordinate 124,361, forward strand.
TGTTATCAGCGATATTATTAAGGCATGTTAATTTATTGCTTGCAGGTTTAGTGACATTAATATTGGCAGTTGTATTAATTGCAAATATTCCACTTATACCTAAGTTTAAAATTGAACAAGAGGATTCCTTGGAGAAAATGGTATTCTATGCGGTGATGACACTTGCAATCTTAGGCATATTCTTATACTGGGGTGGTAGTCTTGTCTAATACTACTATTCGTAATTTATTTGCAGCTGTATTGACAGCAGTATTCTCTGTTACTTTACTGGATGCAGTATTCCATTTAAGTAGCATGATCCAACCTGGTATCAGTAATGTTTATAACGCTTTAGGAACCCAGATTGCTCCAAATTTAGTTACTGTAGTAATTTTTGATTTTAGAGCATATGATACACTGGGTGAGTCAATTATATTATTAACTGCTGGATTAGTTGTTTTACTTATATTCGGTAGAGGATTATTGGGGGATAAACAATGAGTCAGGGCAGTATGATTTTAAAACTTATATCTTTGCCGATTTCCATTATTCTAATCTGTTTAGGTATAATGACTATTCTTGGAGGTCACATCACTCCTGGTGGAGGTTTCCAAGGTGGTGCAATGATAGCTAGTGGAATTATATTATCTATTCTTGTTTATGGTTTAGGTAATTCTCCATTAGAATTATCTCACGCTTATATTGAAGTATTGGAATCTGTAGGTGCATTAGGATTCGTAATTTTCGGGTTAATCGGTTTGTTTGTAGGAGGATTTTTCCTATACAATGTAGGTACTGATTTATTCAATATAGTTCCTGCTGCAATTCAAAACGTGTTCCATTATCCGGATGTTACAAATGCAGGTATCATTCCTTATCTTAATGTATTTGTAGGTTTAAAGGTATTTGTAGGATTATCCTCAATTGTAATTGCATTTGCAGGATTTAAGAAATTAGTTGAGGAGGGTGAATAATGTTATCTATTGGTCCAATAATAATGGGTTTGATATTAGGTTTAATTATAGGATCTCAAATTAAAACCGCAATGTCAGATGCAAATTTCACTCTCGGTTCATTTGTAGTAATTTTAATTGCAGGAATTATTGTAGCATGGCAATCAGGTAATTATCCATTTTACAATGACTTACCTATTTCCACTGCATTTCTATCTGCAATGATTGGAATTTTTGTAGGCAAACTACTATTTGCAAGGAGTAAATAAGGGGTTTTTATAATGTTTTTATCGACTAATACATGTGAAAATGGAGATTGTATTAAATCATGTCCTACAAAATCTATAAGATTAATTAACGGAAAACCATTCAGCTGTTTAACTTGCGGAATATGTTATAAAAACTGTCCTAATGGAGCTATATTCCAGAATAGCTATGGCGGATATGTTGTAGACAGAGCTAAATGTAACGGCTGTGGAATGTGTATGTACAACTGTCCAACAAACAATATTTCAATTGAAGACGGTATTGTTTATGGAATCTGCTCACGTTGTGGAGTTTGTGCAGAAGCATATCCTGAATGTCGTGTAGACGGCTTTGAAATGGAAAGAGACAAGCAGATTACTTTAATAAAATCAATGAACATATTAAATCCTCCATTGAAGGACGTTCCTCATAAATCAGAATATCTGGTAACTGAAGTATCAAGAAGTTACTTCGGAACAGACACTGATAAATGTATTTTATGCGGAAGATGTGAAGAATATTGTCCAACTGGAGCCATTCATGTCAGGATTGATAGGGATGAAGGAATTTGCCGTGAATGTAGATTATGTAGTGATGTCTGTCCTAACGAATCAATGAACAAGCATCAAATGGTAAACAAATCTACCTGTACACTTTGTCTGAATTGTATGAAGGCATGTCCTCATAATGCGATTTCCGTTGATGACTTTACTATTATTGTTAATAAAATTAATCAGAAAGCAACTGGAAAAATCATTTCCTGTCTCAATTGTGGATTATGTGCTGATTTATGCGAAAATGAATCACTTAAAAATGTTGATGGTAAATTAAGATATGATCCAACATCAGATACTGAAAACATTTCTCATGAGGTAGCTATTGCTTCATGTCCAGTTCATACATTAACTGAAGATGACGAAATGTTTATTTATGATGAGTATGAGGATGTGGAATTGCCTGCATTGTCCGGATTCTGTGTAAGCTGCGGTAAATGTGTACAGGTTTGTGATGATGCGCATGCACGTCAATATATGACTCATACATGGGATGGAAATGTTTCAGATGATTGCATATCCTGTGGAATATGTGTAGAAGTATGTCAGGAAGATGCAATTACATTGCACAGGGGCACAATATCTGTAAAATTGGATAAATGTATTTTATGTGAAAATTGTGCTGTTCACTGTCCGGTTGATGCAATTCCAAAATCTACAATGTATAAAAATGAAATTGTTGGTGGATTCAACTTCATTGAACAAAAATTATGTATGCATTGTGGAGTATGTCACGGAATTTGTTCTTATGATGCAATCGATGAAATTGATGGTAATTATGTAGTTAATGAAGAAAAATGTACATACTGTGGAGCCTGTAAGAATGCATGCCCTGCAAAAGCATTTTTATTCGAAAGAAATTTTAAAGATTCAATAGAGGGTATTTAAATGAGCAGTATACTAAGAATAGCTTTAGAAGGAGCATTTACTAACTTTAAAAGAATCTTTTTTGCAGCTGATAGAGTTACAGACATGGAAATGAGAAGGCAAATATCAACACTTTCTGTCGAAGTCGATGACAGGGTTGATGAAAAAGCCTGCATTGGATGTGCGGGATGCGCCAATGTCTGTCCAACAGGTGCAGTTGAGATGAAAAAATTAGCAAGTCCTGTAAAAATAACAGATGGCTGGGTTAAAACTGAAGTACCTGAAATTAATCTTGAAAAATGTGTTGTATGTTACTATTGTCATGATTTCTGCCCTGTATTTTCACTGTATGGTGAAAAAGGAACAATTCATCCAAGCTGTGTCGGGGATCAGGAAGTTGACATTAGCGAGGCTATTGAAAAACCATTTAAAATATCTGATGATAAACTCAAATTTATTGCACAATATTTATCTGATCAAACAGTATTGAAAAATAGAGAGGATGGTGATTAGATGGGTCTTAAATCATTTTCAAGGGCAAGGGCAATACATGTCATGTTAGTTTATACTGGCGGATGTAATGGATGCGATATTGAAATAGTTAACTCAATATTATCACCAAGATTTGATGCTGAACAATATAATGTGTTTTTAACATGGAATCCTCGTGAAGCTGACGTGTTGGTTGTCACAGGACCTGTAACTCATTTAAATAGAAAACCGTTAGAAGAGATTTATGAAGCTATTCCTAATCCTAAATTAGTTGTAGCTGCAGGAAGTTGTGCTTTAATGGGTGGAGTATACAAAAATTGTTATGGTGATATTCCATCAGAAGAAATTGAAGGACCAGTCGAAAATATCATACCAGTAGCTGCGAAAGTTCCTGGTTGTGCAGTAAGGCCACAAGATGTTTTAGCAGGGGTAGTTTCCTTGTTACCAACATTATTGGATGCGGATTAAAGAGGGGATTAAATGGATGAAAAAGTACCGAGAAGTAATATTATTGAAACTGAAATTCCAATGGGTACAGTTCACCCTGCTGCATTGGAACCATACAGGGTAAGATTTTTCGTTGAAGATGAAATAGTTCAGGAAGCAGAAATCACTATTGGTGTTAACCATAGGGGAATTGAAAGGATTATGGAAGGTCTTCCTGTTGAAAAAGCGAATGCTCTTACAGAAAAAATTTGTGGAATTTGTTCAAATGCACATGTATGGAATTCATGCAGAACCGCTGAAATGGGTTTAGGTATTGAAATTCCTGAAAGAGCTAAATATATTCGTGTCATAATGGGTGAACTTGAACGTTTACATTCACACTTCTTGTATCTGGCGCATGGTTGTGAAGTATTGTCCCATGAAACTTTCTCAATGAGAGTATTCTATTTAAGAGAAATCGTAATGGAATTGCTTGCAATGATTGGAGGTAACAGAGTTCAATACGGATGTTCTGTATTGGGTGGAGTAAGACCAAGATGTGATTTGGATGAAGCTAAGTTATTAAGACTCAAAAATGATATGGATGCACTTGAAGAAGGTCTTACAGGATTTGTTGACAGATTTTTGGCAGATTCAATCCTGCTTTCAAGGATTACCGGTATCGGTGTACTTCCTCAAAAACAGGCTATTGAACTGGCTGTAACCGGACCAACATTAAGAGCAACTGGTGTTGCAAGAGATTTAAGAACAACAATGTTCGAATATGATGATTTTGATTTTAATGTAATAACCCAACCTGACGGTGATGTAAAATCAAACTTAATTATGAGAGCATTGGAATCATTTGAATCAATTAAACTTATTCGCCAAGCAATTGCCAATATTCCTGAAGGTAAAGTAGTCAACAGGGATTGGGAAATGTTTGACACTGATATTATTGAAAGTTATATTGAAGTTCCAAGGGGAACTTTATATCATTCTTATGCATTGGAAAGCGGAAGAGTAAGGCACAGTATTATTAGAACTCCATCAATGGCAAATATTGGTGCGATGCAGTATGCCTGTATTGGAGATCAAATTACTGATGCTCAATTGTGTATTGTACAATGTGACCCTTGTTTTACATGTACTGACAGAGCAATAGAAATTATTAGGAGGTAGAAAATGTTTGAAAATACAATTATTGATTCAGTTATTGCAGTACTTGCAACTGTACTTGTATGTTTTGTAATTTCAACATTGCTTCCCGGAATTGAACGTAAATATATTCATGCAAGAATTCAACAGAGAATCGGACCTGCGGTAATTGCTCCGGGGATAATGGCACCAATCAAATTCATGTTTAAAAAAAATGTTGATGTTTCATCCCCTGTTCCAGGATTATACAAATCCTTGCCAATCATATGTTTCATTGTTGTATTGTGTATCTTAATTGCTTTAACTCCTCAAGCTTACAGAATACCTTCTCTTGCAAGTTTAGTGGCTATTGTTGGATTTTTAAAAGTAGAAGAAATATGTTATGTGCTTATGGGTGCATTATCAAAATCTGTAATGTCTGTTAATATGCCATTTCCGGATCAAATTAAAGGAGCAGTTCACAATAATGCAAACAGATCATTTATAGAGGACATCAGTTCAAAAAGATCTCTTAGGATGATTACTTATGGTTCTTTCCCATTATATTTGGCATTATTTGCTCCGGTAACTGCTGCTAGAAGCATATTCTTACCAGATATTGTAGCATTTCAGCATGCACACGGCCCATTCCTATTCACTGTAGCTGGTGGAATTGCAGCAATCGTCTTTTTCATTGGTTATATGATTATTTTAAATGAATATCCATTTTCAATAATTAAAGCAAAATCAGATGTTATTGAAGGACCTTACATGGAATATGCGGCTAAATATAGATCTGTTGTGTATTTAACCAGAGGATTTTTCATGTTTGTACTTGGTGTAGTATTTTCAGTATTGTTTATTGGAATACCTCCAAATGTATTTTCATGGGGAATTTTAGTTAATATAGCAGTAGCTTTAATATTTGTAGTTATGATGGGAATATTTTCAGCATTCAGTCCGGTATTTACAAACAGGCAGTTATTACCAACAATACTTGGTACAACATTGCTGGGAATTTTATCTATTGTACTTGGATTATTATGAGGTGATTTATTTGAAATTCGTTATGAGACCATATCATATAGTAAGTCTTGCAGGATACATTGTAGAATGGGATTTTCCTTACAGGAATCTTATAATTGTAAATAAAACCTCTGAACCAATAAAAATAGAAATTCCTGTGTTCCATGAAGAATGGATTGAAGAACATAGGCAATTGGGACTTGACGTAATTCCTGTATCAAAAGATGATAATTTTTTAAGCATGTGGAAAAGAGCACATGCAGAACTTGATAAAGTAAGGCCAAAAAATGAGTGATTGTACATTAACCATTAAAACTTTTGAAAAGAAAGGGGTTTTGGATGATATTACTGATGTTATCACTAGTCATGGTGCTAATATTAGTTATGTTCATCTTTTTGTCGAAAAAAATAATGTAGGTTCTATAAATTTGGAATTGGAGCATGTAGGAGATATTGAATCTTTACTGTCTGATTTGGAAAATATTCATGAAGTAAGGTCTGTTGAATTACATGGCTCTCAATTGGACATTTATGGTAAACGTATAATTATTGTTGGTGGCGGAGCACAGGTATCTCAAGTTGCTATGGGCGCAATAACCGAGGCAGACAGGCATAATATACGTGGAGAACGTATAAGTGTCGATACTATTCCATTGGTAGGTGAAAAAAATATATCTGAAGCTGTTGAAGCCATTTCCAGATTGCCTCGTGTAAGCGCTTTAGTTTTGGCAGGTTCACTTATGGGTGGAGATATTACCAAAGCAGTTAAAAAGGTTAAAAAACAAAGTAATTTAATAGTTATATCTCTAAATATGCCTGGAAGTGTTACTGAACATGCTGATTTAATAATTACTGATCCTATTCAGGCGGGGGTCCTGGCTGTTATGGCCGTTGCAGATACTGCTGTTTTCAATATTGAAAGGCTTGGAGATAATATTAAATTTTAAATTCATGTTTATGGACATATAGGGGAGTTAATTTTTAACTCCTTTAAAAGTGAATAAGGATTAATCATCCTTATTTACTTGATTAATCTTTTTTTTTTAAGCATCATTCATGCAAACTTCATGATATTCGCATTTTTCACATTTTCTAGGATTTTTTTTAACATTTGGGAGTTTTTTGTTGTCTGTGATTTCTTTAACTTCCCGCATAATGTCAAATAATCCTTTTCTAAGATTGACGTCCATTACTACGGGTCGTCTTTCTCCAATTTTTTCATAGTCTACAAAACCAACATATACATCTGTTTCAAATTCTTCCTCAAGAAGTATTGCACAGGAAACAAGTTCTACAGCATCCTGGTCCCAAACACCTTTTACGGGAGGATTTGAGTTTTTTATGATTACAGGATAATATTTTCCATCAATAATCTCGATTTTATCGCACATTCCGATTAATTCTAATTGAGGGTCTTTTAGAAGGTAGGAATACATTGAGTTTGGAAAAAACATGTCAATTATTTCAAATGCATGTTTGTCAAAAATCATCATGCTTTGTTTTATTTTCAGCGCTGTAATCTTGATGTTGAAATAAGTATCGTCAATTATTTCATTAATTTGGGCTGTTTCAAGTTTTAAATCCATTGATTTAATTGAATCTGCAGTGTTTCTAATGTATGAATCGATATTTTCTGATAAAAGGCGTTCGATTTCAACAAGACACATGTCTTTTTTTATTTTCCTCATATTTTTCTGAATTAAATCATGAACATCAATTTTAAGCTTTTTTATTTCTATTGCAAGCTGATAATCCTTATTTTCACAGGTATCTACATGATTTTTGATATAAAGTTTCATTGGACAGTACATGTGTGTTTTTATGGAAGATATTGTCATCATAATATAACCTCTTAAATTGTGTAATATTACATAGAACTTTCTAATATAAAAAATAAGAAGTTATAAATGAATTAAATTAGTTTAATTAAAATAAAAAAAGTAAATAGCTAATAATTTAGCTATTTGAAGTCAATTTTATACGTTATAGTAGTCTTTATTGATTGCAGGCAATTTTGCAAAAATAAATGGAACTACTATTAATACTACAGTAAGTATTGCCATGATGATAATACTTATGCTATCAGCAGTAATTGCTGTTGAGTAAACTCCTTGAGCCCAAAGACCGAAGATACAAATAGGTAGAATGTATTTGATAACAGCTTTCCAGGTTTTTCCCACTTTGATTGATGAGTTACTGTTCAATGTATCAATCAAGTCGTCAAATTTGTAAACCCAACCAAAGATTATACATTCGAGAAGTATTGCGAATAACAATGCGAAATTGTTTAAGTATGCGTCAAATACTCCGAGGATTGTACTTCCAGCACCGGTTGCAAAGATACATGAAATTAAAAATCCCACGATACAAACAACTGTTGCAGTCTTTTTACGTTCAATAAGGAATTTTTCTGAAATTGAATAACATACTCCCTCAAGAAGTGCAATGACTGATGTGATTCCTGCAAAGAGAATACACAAGAAGAATAATGGTCCGATAATATATGCAACGCCTCCCATTGTATTGAATACTTGTGGGAAAACAACGAATGCGAGACCTGTTCCTTCGGTTACAAGTTCATTGAATGGAATTCCTGTGGATAATGTCATGAATCCTAAAATTGAGAATATTCCAATTGAGTTAAACACTTCAAAACCGGAATTTGAAAATGCAACGATGACTGCATTGTCAACTAGTTTTGAACCTTCAGGCAAGTAACTTGCATAAGTCATTGCAATTGCCATACCTAAACTTAAGGAAAATACGATTTGTCCAAATGCCGCTAACCATACATTCAAATTAGTTAATGCGGACCAATCTGGAGTGAAAATCTGCGTATATCCAATTGAAGCACCTGGTAAAGTTAATGAGAATGCAACAATAATTACAACTATTATACAAAGTAACGGGAGTAAAATTTTACTGACATTACCGATACCGTCATTCAAGTCTCTTTTGATAATGAACCATGCCATGAACCAAATGACAAATACTGATACGAGAACATTCGGTACGATAGTAAATATTCCGGACATTGAATCTGTTGCATGTAAAACGTTATTTGCAAAGTATAAATCCGGATTTGCTCCCCATGCTTTTGTTAAACTCAATATAATATAAATGAAGTCCCATCCCACTACGCAGACGTAATAGGTTGTAATTAGAAATACGATTAATAATATGAACCATGCTACTGGTTCCAGTTTTTTACTTACTGAAAACAATATTCTTGCCAATGATTTCTTGAACTTGAATCCCACTGCATATTCCACTAAAACAAATGAAATTCCAAGCAGGAATAAAGAAACAATATATGGAATCATGAATGATCCTCCACCGTTGGAGTATAAAACGTTAGGGAAACGCCAGATGTTTCCAAGACCAACAGCAGAACCAATCATTGCCATCATGAATGCAAGATTACTGTTCCATTCTGATTTTTTTGTCTCTGTCATATTATCACATTTAATTGAATATTATTATTTTAGGCGTTTGAAGTTTATATATTATTTGTTTAATTTTGATTAACTCGTGTTATTTTTTCCTAAAAATCCTTGAATAAAATAGATATTTCTTATTTTTTTAAATGAATAATATTCGTTTTATAAAAATAGTGAAAAGTTAATAATATCTGATATGGTTTTTAAAGGTTTGTTTAAAAAATAAGACATGAGAGTGTTAACTCTCATTTAGTTTTAAGCTGGACTTTCCTTAAGCTTTAAGTATTCATCAATTGCTTCACGGGTAGTTCCGACGACAATGCGGTAATGTGAAAACTCGCCATTTACAATGACCTTTTCAACTTTGCCTTTTGCAACCACGTGCTCTCCGTCAACAACCTCTCCGGCATAGGTGTGTGTAAATGAAACAACCTCGTCTAAAGGAACATTCACGCCGTCAATGATTTCAACGTTTTCAATGGTGTATAGGGAAGGATTGTCGAAGGCTCCAAGGGCACTTACGATGTCACATTCGATTTGAGCTATTCCCTGAGGTTCGTAAACTGTATCTCCCCAGGTTCCTTCAATTTCATCATAATCCTTAGTGGCTAAGATATCAAATAAAGTTCCGTTGATTGTTCCTCTGTTTGCTTTTCTGTTTTCATACCATCTGAATTCTTCTTTGGTCAGGCTTTCATCAAACATTCTTTTGTCATATACAAAATCCCAGTAGTCATTGGTAATTCCTTCAACGGTAATGTGTTTGTCAACTTCTGGGATGTAGACTTCTTTTCCGCGATGTTCTTTAAAAGCGGCAATTGCTCTTCTGTGGTTGTCAAGACCATATACAACAAAGTCCAAATCAGATACATCACTTTTTTGAAGGCCAGGCAATATTGATCCTGAAATTCCTAAATGGTCATAAGGGATGTCCGCCATGAAATGGAAAAAGTCAGCAACGTCCATTAATTTGGCAATCAATTCTGGATTTTTGACTTCGCCGCCACTTTCAAAAGTCTTTTTAAGACCTAAAAGTCTTTCTTCTGGTTTAATTACTTTTTCAACTTTGTCCAAAGGAACACCCATCATTTCAACATTGGTCACATCGCTGAAATATAAATAATCTGGATGGTTTTCCCTTAAATAACTATATGCCTCTTCTGAACCTACTTTTCGATAGCGTTTACCGTCCTTTTCACGGTCACCATCAGGGTCAGGAACATATCTTAAAAATGAAATTACTCTGTTTTCTGGATGAATGTAATTTGTTGATGCGAAATATAAATCGTCACTTGTGTAAATAAAATCTCTAGTTCTTACTTGCTTCATAATATTTGCCCCTTATTTTAATTTTGATTTTTTAGTTATTAAAATTTTCAATGATGAGCGCCATAGTTGGTAAAACAAATAATTGGAAATAACAATAGGGGATAAGGAAACATTCACTGAATTATATGATGAAATTCAAAATGTGTGCAATTCAGCTATGATGTCCAAAAAGGCAAAATCAACAATTGAATATTTGGGATTAAATTTTCACGGTTTTTTATATTAATTCAAATACGATACTTTTTTTAATATCTTTAACTAAATATTAATAGTAATTTAATAATTTTAGGTTTTTATCATGAATATTACTCATAGACATGTTGATGAAATTTTTGAATATGACGGTAGTCAAATCAATCCGTCATGGGCTTTTCAGGAGTTTGGAATTTATGGATCATCTGTTGTAACATGGATAGGGCCTGTAAACATAACTCCGGATAATCTAAAAGACTTTGCTGATGTCGGCCTTGAAATCAAGTCAAATTATATGGTAAATTTCATTTGTGAGTTTTTTGACCAGCAGCCTCCAAATATGAGAATTGCTTATTTAAGGCAAAGGCTTCTTGTAATGATATTTAGAGAAATTCTAACTGAATATGGTATTGCAACAAAAAGGGAAGGTGATGACATATTTGTTGAGGATAGAAAACTTTCCATTTCCATTGCAAGTATTTCCCTAAGTTCTGCAAAAATTCATTTTGCACTTAATTTGGAAGATAAAGGAACTCCAAATGATGTTGAAACCATAGGATTGTATGATATTGAAGTAAATGAAAAACAGGTATTCAATCAGGATAATCTTTTAGAATTAATAAACAAAACTGTAACCAGATTTGTTGATGAGCTTGAAACAATAGAAAACGATATAAGTAAAACCAAGGTGTTAGGATGAAAATTTTAATTAATGGTATTCAATCAAATTTAAGATTCTCATCAGCTCATATAATTCCAGGTCATGAATCCTGCGGATTTATTCATGGGCATTCATATTTCGTAGATATCGAAATTGAAGGTGAAAGAGCTGGTGAATTTGAATTTGTAGTGGATTTTAAAGATGTGAAAAAATATACAAAGGCAATTTGTGATGAACTCGACCACAGATTGTTAATTCCAGTTTATAATAAGTTAATCGATTTCAAAGATTTTGACAAAAAGTCAGATTCTATTTTTGATTTGAAAAAGGAAGGTTCAGTTCATTTTAAAATTGATGGAAAGGGATATTCCATTCCTTCCGAGGATTGTATATTTTTACCTCTTCCTTATACTTCAGCAGAAGAGTTGTCAAAATTCTTTGCTGAAACTTTAGCAAAAAAACTCTCTGAAAGTTATGATAATTTGGAGTATGTTTCAGTTTGTGTTAATGAAGGAATTGGTCAAGGGGCTATGTACAGGAAAGATTTAGAATGAAAGCCCCTGTAATTGAAATCTTCTCCTCTTTTCAAGGTGAAGGATTATTAATTGGTGAAAGGCAGATATTTGTTAGATTTGCTGGCTGTAACTTAAATTGTAACTATTGCGACACCAATGACAGTAAATCAGAATCATCAGGAAAGTTAATGACTCCGAATGAAGTTTCAGAGGAAATAAGAAAAATTATAACTCCTGACTGTAAGACCATATCATTTACTGGAGGTGAGCCTAGCCTTTATCCAGAATTTATTAATGAGGTTAGTAAGAATTTTAATTTAAGTATAATGCTTGAAACTAATGGGACTTTGCCGGATAATATTGATTTAATCGACGATTTGGATATTGTTTCTTTGGATATTAAACTACCGGAACATTTTAATGAAGAATTTGATGAAAGTATTTTTATTAATGAGATTAAATCACTAAATTTATTAATAGCGAAGTCCATAAATGTATATTGTAAAGTAGTTATATTGCCTTCAACAAAAATAAAGTCATTTAAAGAGGTAGTTGAAAAATTATCGCAAAATATTTCAAACAAAAGCAACCTTAAAATAATTATCCAACCATCTAGTCCATTAGAAGACTGGAGAGATATTAATTTTAGATTATTTAGTTTTTCTGAAATTGTTGGGCAATATTTTGATGTTTCCACCATTCCTCAAATCCATAAAATTTTGGATATTGAGTAATTTTGTTTTTAATATTGATTTTATATGATTTTTGAAGTGCAATTGTAAATTGAGGTGTGAAAATGAAAGATAAAACATCCGTTAACAGAAAATCAAATACAGGTGCAGTTGAACGTGAGACAAAAGTTCATGATAAAGAAGGAGACATCATGGCTATTGCAACTAGAGATGTAGTTTCAATTCCTCCTTCAAAAAGTATTAAAGACACTGCTAAAGTAATGATGGAACACGAATTCAGAAGGTTACCAATCACTGATCCGGGTTCTGGTAAGTTATTAGGTATTGTAACAGTAATGGATATATTAGATTTCTTTGGTGGAGGAAAAAAATTCAACATTATTGAGAAAAAATACGAAGATAACTTCTTAGCTGCAATCAACGAACCTGTTAAAGAAATCATGACTCGTGATTTGATTACATTATCTACTAAAGCTTCAATTGCTGAAACTATCGATGCTATGTTATCAAATCAATTAGGAGCTATTCCTCTTATTGATGCTGATGAAAAACTCGCAGGTATTGTAACAGAAAGGGATATTGCTTTATCTTTAGCAGGTATGGCAGGTAAAGACACTGTACAAGATTATATGAGTACAAAAGTTTTCACTACTACTCCAGGTACACCATTGGAAGGTGCATGTAAAATCATGGTTAGGAATAGTCTAAGAAGAATTCCTATTGTTGGTGGTGAAGCTGACATTTCTAAAGCAGCTAAAAAATTATTAGGTATCTTAACTTCCACTGATGTTATCAGATACTTAAATGCAAAAGAATTATTCGATAATTTAAATTCCAATTTAGCAACTGACGTTTTAAAAACTGTTATTTCTGATATCATGGTTAAAGAACCAGTAACTGTTGAACCAACAATGACAATTGGTGAGTTATGTGAACTCTTTGCTGAAAAGAATATTGGTGGAGTACCAGTTGTTAAAGATGACAAAGTAATGGGAATCATTACTGAAAGAGATATTTTAAACGCAGTTAAAAGATATTAAAAAAACTTAAAGGAGATGATAATATGCAAATTAAGAATTTGATGTCTGAGGATTTAATTACTGTAGACAAAGATCAAAATCTTTCTGATGCTTTAAAATTGTTACGTAAACATAATGTTTCACGTTTACCAGTAACTAATAATAAAGAATTAGTCGGTATTATTTCTGAAAGGGACATAGCTAACAAGCTCGGTTCTTCAAAATATGAAAGTATGCCTGCATCAAGACTTCATATTTCATCTGTAATGGTTAAAGATGTATTTACAGTTCCAAAAACAATGCAATTAGAAGATGTTGCAAAATTAATGTTGGATAATGGAATAGGATCTGTTCCTGTCATGGATGATGAAAAAATGGTAGGTATTGTTTCAAAAGCAGATTTTGTTACCCTTGCTACCGGAATTGCATTTGATAAGATAACTGTAAAAGAAATAATGTCTAAAAAGTTAGTCACAGTGTCCCCAACAGAAAGGATAGTTCATGCAAGAAGACAAATGCTTGAAGCTCATGTTGGAAGGGTGCCTGTTGTAGATGATGATGAACTTGTTGGAATGATTACTTCTAAAGATTTGATGAGAGCATTCATTGACTTTAGGAAAAAAGTTCCGGAAAAATACCAAAAATCTCAAATTAAAGAGCTTTTAGTTGAAGACATCATGTCTACTAAACCAACTTTTGTATCAAAAGATATGTCTATTACTGAAGTATCTGAATTGATTATGGAAACCGGATACAATGGTTTGCCTGTTGTTGAAGATGGTGAAGTAGTAGGTATCATTACACAAACAGATATTTTAAAACTAATTGAAAAATTAGAATCTTAGATTAAGTATAGTTTTTAACTATACTACTTTTTTTTATTTTAGGGGGTTTAAAAATTACTCTAACATCATTTTTAGGTCCTAAAGGAACATTCACTCACGAAGCTGCCAGTATGGTCAGTGACGATTTAATCCCATATTGTACAATTCCTGCTGTTTTGGAAAGTGTATTTAATGATGAATGTTCAATGGGTGTTGTTCCTATAGAAAATTCTATTGAAGGACCAGTCGGTATTACATTAGATTCATTAGCCCATAAATTTGATTTAAAGATATTTAAAGAAATTATTATTCCAATAAATCAAAATTTAATAGTTAATCCGGGTTGTAAGTTGGAGGATATTGAAGATGTATATTCTCATGCTCAGGCACTGGCACAGTGTCAGGAGTTTGTCAGTAAAAACAATATTCAGCCTCATTATGCCATAAGTACTGCAAGGGCAGCAAAAGATATAATTGGACATAAAACTAAAGCGGCAATAGGAAATTCCAAAATTGTAGAATTATATGGCCTTGAAATTTTGAAATCCAATATTCAGGATGTGGACAATAACGCTACACGTTTTGTTGTTATTTCAAAAGAGGACCATAAAAAAACAGGCAGAGATAAAACTTCAATTATATTTTCTATTTATGAGGATAAACCTGGTGGATTGTATAAAATTCTTGGAATTTTTGAAAAGAATAACATTAACTTAACAAAAATTGAATCCCGACCATCTAAACGAGGTTTGGGCAAATATTTGTTCTTTGTTGATTTTATTGGCCATCATGAAGATGAAGTGGTTCAAGATATATTGAAGGAAATTGAAGACAATACATATTATTTAAAGATTTTAGGTTCTTATCCTGAATTTTAAGTAAACTTTAAATTAATGTTTATATAAAATTAAGTATGTATAATTCAGGGGAGGGTAGGCATGTCAGAAGATAGAGAAAAACTTCTAAAAGTTATGAGTAGTTTGGAATCTGATTATAAATCTGGTAAAATTTCTGCTGAAAAATACAGTTATTTCAGATCTAAATATGAAGATAAACTAAACTCCATTGATGCTAAGGCTGCTACTAGAAGAATTAGATCAATGCAAGGTAAATCCTCTAATACTCAGAAGAAAAGAAGGAAAAAACCTACCAAAAACAAGAAAAAAGAAGAACAAGATTTAGTTCAGAAATATATTATCAATCCTAAAAAATCCGATTCAAAATATAATAAAAAGGATAAGTCTTCAATGGACAGTGGAACTTTTAAATTGCTATTGTTGTTAATATTGGTAATAGGTTTCACTGCAGGTACTGCTTATGGAATTTTTAATTTGGATTTTGGAGCTATAACTGATTCAGAAACAGTTGCTGTTGTTGATGATACTGCATTCCCTGAATTTAAAGCAGATGTTAAGCTGAATAACACAACAACTGTCCAAACCACATATAATAACAGTTATAGTACTTATGATAATACGAATGATGATATAGAAACTACTACGGATGACTCCAGTGATACTTATGACAGCTCATATGATAGTCAGCAGTCACAACAGCAAGGCAGTCAATCCTCTCAATCTCAAAGTTCGTCAGATTCGGGATCAAGTAGTCAATCTGGAAGTCAGGATGATGGCAATGGATAAAATTATTCCATTATAGGTGATATTATGAAAGAAAATATTTTTAAAGGAAGTATAATTATTTTAATACTTTGTTTATTCTTAATTTCAGTTTCTGCTGTGGCCAGTGCGAATAATGATACTAATGTGAATATATTGACTTTATCTAAAGGAGGTATAACCATGCAATATCCTTCAGATTGGGGTAGTTCTCGTGCTATATCCAATTATTCTGTTATGGCTATATCTAAACTTGATTCTATTGATGCATTCGGTATTGGTCAGGTTAATGTCAATATTGAAAAGAAACCTCTTGATGGAGATTTTAATACATTTTTGAATGAAACCTATGAGTCTATGCAAAAGGATAGTTCATTCCAGTTAGTTTCCTCCGGAAATGTTGCAATTTCAGGTAAGGAAGCTGTAGAATATATTTATTCTTCTACTCAAAATGGTGCTCAAAAGGAACATAAGGCAGTCTGGTTTGAAAAAGGAGGACAGGCTTATGTTATTATGTATAGTGCTCCATTAGACAAATTTGAAGATAATTTGTATGTGTTTGATTATATTTTATCAAATATTAAAATTACTTAATTTTATTTTTTTTTAAGGTGTTTTTATGATTATTTTATGTGTTACTGGCAGTATTGCTGCAACAGAATCAATTAAATTAGCTCGTGAGCTTCGAAGAAATGATTTGGAAGTGAAATGTTTCATGAGCGAATCTGCATGTGAAATCATTCATCCTAATGCAATGGAATTTGCAACAGGCAATGAAGTGGTAACTGAATTAACCGGTAAAATTGAGCATGTCAAATACTCTCAGGAAGATTTGATTTTAGTTGCTCCGGCTACCGCAAATACTATATCCAAATTTGCATATAAGATAGCTGACAATCCTATTTCTACTTTATTGATTACTGCTTATGGTCATGATACTCCTATAATTTTTGTTCCTTCAATGCATGATTCAATGTACAAGGCAATTAAGGGAAATATTGAAATGATTAAAAAAGAGGGATCTGCAACTTTCATTAAACCTAGAATGGATGAAGGTAAAGCCAAATTCCCATCTAAAGAAGATATTGTTTTAGAATCTTTAAGAACTATTAATTTACATAAGGATTGATATTATTAAAGGAAAAAAAGTTTTAATAAGTTTGGGCGGAACTTATGAACCTATTGATTCTGTAAGGGGAATTACCAATAAATCCTCTGGAAAAATGGGTTTGGAGCTTGCAAAAGAAGCTTACATTAGAGGTGCTGATTTAAAATTAGTTGTAGCTAATGTCAGTGTTGAAATTCCTTCTGTTTTTGATGTTGTTCATGTGGAAACAAGTAGTGAGATGAATGATGTTATTCTAGATTTAATTTCAGATTATGATATATTCATTTCCACCGCTGCCGTGTCCGATTTTGAATTCAGACAAAAATCTGATAAAAAGATTGATTCCAGCAGTTCTTTATATTTGTATCTTGAACCTACAACAAAGATTATACGTCAAATTAAAACAATCAATCCAGATATTTTCCTAGTTGGGTTTAAAGCTGAATTCAACATATCTCGTGATGATATTATTGCCTGTGCAAGAAAACAGATTAATGATGCGGGCACAGACTTGGTAATTGCTAATGATATATCAAAGGATAACTGTCATTTTGGATCTGACAATAATGAGGTTTTGATTGTTGATGAGGATGTGTTGGCTGTTCCTTTGGCATCAAAAAAAGAGATTGCTAAAACTATTTTGGATGTAATTTCTAAAAAAATATAGTTTAATATATATCAGTCACTAATTATTTTATATTTTTATTTCATATTATCAAGATATTAATGTAATCTTAATTTATTTTCATAGTTGGATTAATTTCTTATATTTTATTTTTATCTAAATTTAATTAAAATGGTGCTTGATTCACGTGAAGATTCTCCTAATCTAAAAAAAATTTAAGCATACCTAAATTAGATTATATGGTTTTTAATTTTAGTGTATTTCTATTTATAAATTTGATTTTTCCAATATGTTTTCATGTCAGGTTCAATATTGTTTTAAATTTATATTTTTTAATCAATTATTTTTTTAGTCAGATAGGTATATTATTATTAAAAATTAAGCATTTTTTAGTAATACTTTTTCGAATAAAATAAGTAAATCAATCTTTTAAAATTTTTCATCAAAAAACAGTTATTTCAATAAAATAAGTTCATGCCTTTAGGCTTTAGTTAAATGGAGTGATTAATAGAGTGAATCCACCTAAAGGACGTTTCAATGAACTTTTATTTTATTTGCATTAGCATATTTTATATTTTATTTCATAGTATAAAAAGCTATTGGAGTAATACTTTTTAGTGTTTTTTGTAGTAATTTTTTATATTTCTTATATCTATTTTTTTGCTTAAATTTCACTCAAAAATTCTTATTTTTTTTTAAAAATTTTTTTCTACTAACAATGCAATATGGTCTTTTTCGTATGGTTCCAGTTTTACTTTTTCTATAATCTTAAAACCTTTCTCTTTCAATTTCTTCTCTTGTTCCTTAAAAATCTTTTTAGGCTTTTGTACTACATCAATACTTCTAGCTTTTATCATCAAAAGGCCAACACCATCATCTTTCGCAAATAAATTCATATTTTTCATAAACAATTCACTTTGTGTTGGTTGGGCGACATCACAGTACACTAAATCAGCTTTTTCGACAATGTTCAAGTATTCTTTGGGTTTGGTTGCATCACCTAAAATCGGAGCAATATTAAGCCTTTGGTGTGAAAGGCGAACTAATTTTTTTGCTGTAGTGGGTGAAAATTCCACGGCATATATTCTTCCATTGATTGCAATGTCAGAAATATGTGAAACTGTAGTTCCGGTTGATGCACCTAGGTAGAGAACTTTTGAAGTGTCCAGAATCTCTAAATTTTTTAAACCGTTTAAAAAAGCGGCTGCTAATTTTGAACGTCTTGGATTCCATATTCTATATTCTGCATCTTCCATTATTAGTTCTTCTCCATAAACTGAAATTCCAGGAGTTAAATTTTTTGTGGCGATATTTCCATCTTTAAAATAAACATTCATGCTTTATCTCCTTTTATTTCTTTTTTTAGATTTTCTCTTTTTATTTTTTGATTTGCCTTTCTCTTCTTTTCTTTTTTTAGTAGTTTTGGTTGGGAATGGATTGTTTTTCTCAATTTCCTCTACTTTTTCAATAAAATCTTCAAATGCTTTTTCATCAAATGTTTTTGTAAAAACATCTCTTCTAACAGCTAGTGATATTTTGCCAGCCAGCATTCTGGCGATTTTTCCACGATTCCACCATTTAGCGCCCCTAACTTGGGGATGCTGGTAAATCAATCCGTATTTCGGAGGCTTGTCTCCACTTTTTAAATGTCTAAAAAGAGCTTTTTCAGCACCCATTATCTGAACAGTACTTGAAGGATATGTTGCCAGACGTTTAAGGCCACCTGCATGTGAAATCAATTTAGCTCCAAGTGATGATCCTACTATTAGTTTTAAATTAGGCGCAATGGATTCCATTTTTTCGTCAATGTATTCTTCAATGTCCTTTCTTGTCTGTTGGAGTTCAAAAATGGAATTGGCATATTTGTTCATTATATCCAGGTCTTGCGGATTAATGTCTTCATCTAAATCTAGGGAATTGTCCGGAAATGCTTCAGGTTTGGCTTCCATGATCTTTTCTTTTGATTTGTTCTGTGAAATCAATCTGATATAAGTCTCATTATTTTTAATTATTTCCATTTCCGGGAAATATAATGCGTACCATTCCCTGATTCTTTCAATCAATTTTGAAATTGTTTCATCTATTTCATCAATTGAATTAATAGCTTGAATTAAATGTTTGTCTTCGCTTGCAGATTCTTTTTTAATTTTATAAATAGCTAGTCTTTGATAAATGTCGGTAATTTCTTTATTATCTAAACCAAATTTATCATAATTATTTCGCAGATATTCTCCACCCTGGTTTGGATTCTGTATAGTGATTTTATCATTTGAATAATCAGATAATCTTTTATTAGACTCGATTATTATTTCATCATAATCATTTGAAACTTCTTCAATTATATCAAGTTCTTCAGCTACAATTTGTTTTTCTGAAATCTGGGCTAATCTATTTATTATTTCCTCTTCTGGGAATAGTTTTTCACAAATTAGCTCATTTTTACTATTAAAAGCTAAAAATCCTTTAATTGAGTAAGTTATATAAGCTTGCATGAAATAAAATATTTTTTTTATTTTTAATAAATATTATGAAAAGATTTAATTTATTTAAAATTTAAATTAAATTATAGAATTTTCTATTTTTGGAATTGTTATTATGTCAAAACAAAGTTTTAGAGATTTAAAAAATGAAATTGAACTTAAAAATGCAGAGATTGATGAACTTTCAATGGAACTTCAAGACAAGACTGAGCAGATTAACAAGTTAAAATTATATTCCACCAAACTGAAATATGAAAATAAAAATTTGGAGGATAAGCTGGATACAAAAATTGATTATGACAAGGCTAGAATGAATGAACTGGATGATTTGTCTGAAAAATTAAAGGAAAAGGATTTGATTATTGAAGACAAGCAGGATCAGGTAAAGTACTTGAGGTCATTGATTGATGATTACAAGGAGCAAGTAAGGTCAAATACTGAAAATTTGGAAGTGCAACTTAGAAAAATCTCAAAAACATATGAAAAATTGCTCGAGCAAAAGGACATGATAATAGAAAAACAAGATGAACAGATTTCTAATTTAATTAAATCCAATGAAGAAATTATTAAATCTAATAAAACTAATGTTATTAGCTTGAAATTACAAAATGAAAAATATCAAGATATTATTGATGAATTAACAAAAACTAATTAAATAATTAATTACAAAGTTGATATTATGTTGAAAACAAATATTTGCGGGGTAGAATTTAGAAATCCATTAATGTTGGCTGCAGGTATTATGGGAAGTAATGCTTCATCTATGAATTGGATTTTAAAGTCAGGTGCTGGAGGTGTAGTAAGTAAATCATTCTCTTTAAATCCACATCCTGGTTATCCAAATCCTACAACTGTTGCCGTTGATGGAGGAATCTTAAATGCAATCGGTCTTTCAAATCCTGGAGTTGAAAACTTCAAAGAGGAGTTAAAAAAGATTGAAAGAGATGATAATGTTGTAATAGCTTCAATTTATGGAGCTACACCTGATGAATTTTCCACACTGGTTGGTGAAGTTCAGGAATATGTTGACATGATAGAATTGAACATTTCATGTCCTCATGCGATGGAAGGTTATGGGGCCTCTATTGGTCAGGACTGTAATCTGTCCCATACAATCGTATCCGCTTCAAAGGATGCTGCAGATGTTCCGATTATTGCAAAGTTAACTCCTAATGTCACTGATATTACTGAAATTGCTAAAACCTGTGAAGATGCAGGGGCTGACGCTTTGTCTTTAATCAATACATTGGGTCCGGGTATGAAAATCAATATTGATGTTGCAAGACCGGTTTTATTCCATAAATCAGGTGGAATGAGTGGCCGTGCAATAAAACCGATTGCAGTGAGCAATGTTTATTCAGTTTATGAAGCTGTTGACATTCCATTAATAGGTGTTGGTGGAATATACACTTTTGAAGATGTAGTCGAATTTATTTTTGCAGGTGCAAAGGCAGTTCAGATAGGAACAGCAATCATGGATGAAGGTGTTGAGGTATTCAGCACAATCAATGAGGGATTGGAAAAGTTCATGGCTGAAAAAGGATATTCATCCATTGATGAGATGGTAGGTCTCGCACACAGGGAGTTGTAAACATGATTAATGAACCGAAAATTGTTGAAATAACAGAAATTATTGAAGAAACTCCTACAATTAAAACTTTTAAATTTGATTGGGATATGGAGAAATTAGGTCGTCCAAATCCTGGTGAATTTGTTATGGTCTGGAACTTTAAAAATGAAAAGCCAATGTCCATTTCTCAAATTAATGATAATCAGTTGGCAATCAGTGTAAAAAATATTGGTGAGTTCACCTCTCAGTTACATGGCCTTGAAGTGGGTGATGAGATAGGTGTCAGAGGCAGTTACGGTAACGGTTTTAATAATTCTTTAGAGGGTAAAAAGATTTTAGTTATTGGTGGTGGAGTTGGAATGGCTCCAATTGCTTCAATAACCTCTGATTTATTGAAAAAGGACAATGATGTCGATGTTGTCGCAGCTGCAGTAACAAAGGATGAACTGCTGTTTACAGATTATCTGGAAAATCTTGGTGCAACCATTTATCCATGTACTGATGATGGAAGTTTCGGATTTAAAGGATTTGCAACAGATTGTACTGTAAGTTTACTTGAAGATGCGACTTATGATTATGCATTTGTTTGCGGACCTGAAATAATGATGAAAGGTATCTTTGATATTCTTGAAGATGCATCAATACCTGCCCAATATTCTCTTGAAAGATATATGAAATGCGCACTGGGAGTGTGTGGTCAATGTTGCGTTGACGGTGAAGGTTGGAGAATCTGTGTAGAGGGTCCCGTTTTTGAAAATGATAAAATTTATCAAATAACTGAATTCGGAAAATACAGAAGAGATGCTTCTGGCGTAAAATACTAATTTAAGGATGATATGATGGGTGTAGACATTAAGAATTATTTAAATCCTCCAGTCTTGCTGGTAATTTTCTTGGTTATAGTTTCATTAATGTTTATATTCCCAGTTTTAAATATGATACTTTTAGGAGCTATTTTAGCTTATCTGGTTAGGCCGGTAGCTCATAAAATTCAATCCAAATTAAAATTTTCAACAGTTTCGATTTTACTGGCAATGGTTGTTGTTTTAATTCCATTGATACTGCTTGTGGTTTATATTTCCTATGAACTTTCTTCAGTTATAACTACATTGATGGCAAGCAACTATTATGCGAATTTAGATCAAATCCTTTCACAATTGCCTGTAGATGTAAACTCTATCAATTCATCAATAAACTCATCATTAAATGAAATTGCAAAATACCTTTTAGGATATGCCGTTAGTTTTCTAAGCAAATTCCTAAATATCAGTTTGGATTTATTTATTCTGGTATGTTCAGTATTCTATTTTGCCCGTGACGGTGATAAATGCTTAAATTTCATCAGGGATTTTGTTCCGGAAGACTCTAAAAAGTTTTTTGACAATACCTGCGAGTCAGTTAAAGATGTTTTAAGAAGCATATTTTATGGACACTTCCTGACCTCAGTAATAATTGGTATTTTCGGATGTATTGGATATTCACTTTTAGGTTATCCGTTCGGAATATTTTTAGGTGTTTTAACAGGTATTTTACAGTTAATTCCAGTATTTGGGCCTTGGCCAATATACTGGGCATTATTTTTCATCGACATATTTTCAGGAAATTACGTAAGGGCGGCAGTTGTCTTGCTTTTTGGTTTTTTCTTAAGCACTATAGACATGTATATAAGACCTGCCTTGTCAAGCCATTATGCGGAAATTCATCCGTTAATCCTGCTTGTAGGATTCCTGTCAGGTCCTTTGGTATATGGTGTAGTGGGATTCATTGTCGGACCTTTAATTTTAGGAATAACATATACTGTTTTAGATAATTATAGAAAGGAATACATTCTTGGAGAGGAGTAAATGCAAAGAAATGTTGTAATTTTAGATATTGATTATGTAACATTTGAAGATAAACCTGTTATCAGATTATTTTCAAAAGACGGCGATAAAAACATAATACTTCTAGATGATACATTTGAACCTTATTTATATGTTGTATCAGATAATATTGAAGAATGTATTCAGGAAATTAAAGACAATCTTGATGTTGTTAATGCAGAACATGTGATTAAAAAGGATTTTCAAATTGAAAGCGATTTTATAAAAGTTACTTTTAAACATCCTCAGGAGCTTGCTAAAAACAGGGATAATCTTAGGGATTTGGAAAATGTTATTCAAATAAGGGAGTTTGACATTCCATTCTACAGACGATATCTGATGGATAAGGATATAATACCAATGACTGAAGTGGTTGCTGTTGGTGAAGAAGTGGAATCATTTCTAAAATTGGATTCTACAAAACAGGATATTACTATTATTAAATTAACAGAACCTCTAAAACGTGTGGAGGAATATCCGCAAAATTTCAGAATATTAAGTTTCGATTTGGAAGTGAGAAACCCTCACGGCATGCCGAACTCTGATGAAGATGAAATAATCATGATTGGTGTTGCAAGTAACTTTGGCATAAATCAGGTTATCTCAACAAAAACCAATTCAGATGACAGGGATGATTTTGTAAATCAGGTAGACTCTGAACGTGAAATGATTCAGGAGTTTGTAAGGATAATCAAAGACAATAATGTTGATATTATTGTAGGATACAATTCAGATAATTTTGATTTCCCATATCTTAAGGACAGGGCAAAACTTCTGGGTGTTGATTTGGATATTGGAATGGATGAATCTGATGTGAAGTATATTAGAAGAGGATATGCTAATGCCGCATCTCTTAAGGGATTGATTCATGTAGATTTATATCTTGTGATGAGACGATATATGTCACTTGAGAGATATACATTGGAAAGGGTTTATTATGAACTGTTTGGTGAAGAAAAGATTGACGTTCCGGGAGAACAAATTTTTGAATTCTGGGACAATGGCGGAGAGGCGCTTGACAATCTGTTTGACTACTCTCTTGATGATGTAGTTTCAACTTTAAAAATAGCTGAACAGACATTGCCGCTTAACCTAGAACTTACTCGTATTATCGGCCAGCCTTTATTTGATGTTTCCCGTATGGCAACAGGTCAGCAGGCAGAATGGTTTTTAGTAAAACAGGCATATTTTGATGATGAAGTTGTTCCAAACAAACAGGGATCAAACTTTGCAGATAGGGCAAACGCAGAGGATAATGAGGGAGGTTATGTTAAAGAACCTGAAACCGGCCTTCATGAAAATTTAGTTCAATTCGACTTTAGAAGCCTATATCCAAGTCTTATTATTTCAAAAAATATTTCTCCGGATGTAATGGAATTGGGTGATGTGGAAAATGAGGATGAATACAATATTTCCCCCGAACATGGAATCAAATTCAAAAAATCTCCTCAGGGATTCATTCCATCCGTTATAGATAAAATTTTACAGGAACGTTTTAGAATTAAACGTGAAATGAAAGCATCAAATGACCCTCAGCAAAAAAAGGCATTGGATGTACAGCAGCAAGCTATTAAAAGACTTGCAAATACAATGTATGGAATTTATGGTTTTCCCCGTTTCAGATGGTATTCATTTGAATGTGCAAAAGCGATTACTTCCTGGGGAAGACAATATATTAAATCATCAATAAAAAAAGCAGAAGAATTTGGTTTTTACACAATATATGCTGATACTGATGGTTTTTATGTGAAATATAAAAAAGAAAAAGAGTAAGAGAAATTTAATTCTCTTTTAATTTTATTTTGTAATTTTTATACTGGATGTAGCAGATTTTGCTGTTATATATGTAGTGCCTCTGCTTACAACAACCTTGTGAGTTCCAACTTTTAAGGATTTTACATTAAGTTTTGCAATTCCTTTTGCATTGGTTTTTACAGTGTAGGTTTTTGAAGTTTTTCCAGTGTAAACTTTAACTTTTACTTTAACTCCAGATGAAACTACTTTTTTGGTTTTGGTGTTTTTAACAGTAATTTGGAAGTATTTACTTGCACCTTTTTTAGCGGTTAATTTCTTAGGAGTGAATTTTACTGGAGCTTTTTTAATTACAAACTTGGATGAAACCTGATTTGCGGTAAAGTTTTTAGATTCTCCTTTGGAAACGACTACTTTGTAGGTTCCTGGTTTGAAGGAATCAAGTGAAATTTTTAATTTACCGTCTAATCCGGTCTGACCATTGTAATTGTAGTATCTATTGCTGGAAATGAATATTTTAATGTTAAGTTTAGCACCATAAATTGCTTTTTTATTTTTGGTGTTAGTTAACTTGATAGTAAATACTTTTCCAGATTTGTAATATCCAGTCACTTTAGTAGCTGTAATCTTTGCACTGGCTTTTTTAACTGTAATAGTTTTAGTTATTGAGGATGCACTGTATCTTGAATCTGCTGAACTTATAACTATTTTATGTTTTCCAATAGCCATTGGAGCATAATTGATAGTTACAACTCCTTTATCATTTGCTTGGTAAAGGTATGCAGTTGATTTTGATCCGGTAAATACTTGAACTAAAACAATTGCACCAGGTATAACTTTTCCGGTTGTTTTGTCAGTAATTTTAACTGTTGCAAGTGCTCCGGAATTGTAATAAACTGGGGATGCAAATGTAGTTTTCATTTGAACAGGTTTTGCAACGATAGTTATGGAACTGTTAATGCTTTTTTCATTAACGTTTGAAGTATCATTGTTGCTTACAGTCATTTGGTAAGTTCCAGAGAATAATCCGCTAACATTAATTTTACTAGTTCCGTTATTGTCAGTTTGGAAATAGAAATCTTTTGCAGTAGTACTTGGCATGTATAAATGGAGAATTATACCAGGCATTGGTTCTCCAGTTTTTGCATTTGTAACATTGATTATGACCTGTTTGGTTGATCCGTAATATTCTTTGTAAGGATTAACAACAATGTCAATTGTGGTTTTTATAATGTTCAATTTAACAGTGCTGCTTCCTTCAGCGTCTCCAGAACCTTTTAAAGTTATGGAATATTCTCCAACAGGAGCATAAACATAAGTTGAGATAACTAATCCTGGGTAGAAGTCTTTATTTACTAAAGTAACAATGCCGTTTTCATCACTTTTAAGGGTTGTGGATGAACTGATACTGATTGAACCACTGCTGGATGTTGTCATCCAATATAATTGAGTTGAATTTTTATTTCCAGATACTGTAATGCTTTTATTAGCTAAAGGAGCTAAATTGTTATCGATATCTAAAATTTGGAATGTGAAATTGCCGACTGAATATTCGGTTTCATTACTTAACACATTGATTTTAATGTTATAAATCCTGTTAACTGTAACATTTTTACTTATTGTGTTATTTCCATCTTTATAGTTGATGATTAAATTACAGGTTGAAAGGTCTAAATTATAATCAAAGTATAATTTTTTATTAATGAATTCAAAATCATCAATATTCACGGTTTTAGTATCATTTCCGTCTTTATATGATAAAATTAATGTTAAATTGTCTTTATCTATATCAAATTCATTAACCCTGTCTGTTAATTTAATAGGTACGACTGCTTTTTTGGTACTGTTTACTTTTACAGTACTTGCATCTATGATTTTATCACCAATAACAGATAGTGTCATTTTTGTTGATGAATTTGTATAATTGCCGTTACCTAAATATGTAATTACAATATTATGTTTTCCAGCTGCCATATCAGATAAAATAATGCTGGAATTTGCATAATTAAATTTTAAAGCTTTATTACTTTCAGTAACATTTAAATCTCCTGCTTTAATATCAATAATTTGAGATTCATTGTCTTTTACTGTTACTGGAATATTCGCAGTCTCTTTTTCATTTATTGTTGTATCTTCAGAAACTACGCTTGTGCTTATTTTTTGTTGTGTGGTGTCCTTAGTAGCGTCTGCGCTTGTACTATTGTCTGAAAGGACATCAATTGATCCGTCATCTGCTAATTGGACATCTGCATCCATTGCAGTATCGCTAGCACAAACAGACCCAATACTTATTAATAGGAATAATGACATTGCTATCAATAAGATATAAGAGTTTTTAAGTTTCATAACTTTTTATTCCTCCTTCTATAAAAAGAAAATTTTTTTAAAAAATAGTTAAATTTTCTAGTATTATAACTTTAAGTATTTTTTTGCATATATACTTTTGTTCATTTAATATATAATCATTTTTGTTTTATTGGTATTAAATTGTACTTTATAAAATTCGATATGTATTTTTTTATCATCGATTTTGTAAAAAAAAGAAAAAATTAGAAGAATTATTCTTCTAAATATGAATCAATGTCAATGTCTAAATTGTCACAGATTTCTTTTAATTGTTCATATAATTTTTCATCAATTTCAATACCGTTAGCCTCTGCTTCAGCAATTCTTTTTACTTCTAAATCTCCAGGAATTGCAACAGTTTCTCCGGTAGCTCTAATTTGTGAAACAAAGTCTTCTGTATTTTCAACAAATTCATCAAAATCAACAAATTTGCTTGGATCGATTACAACATATAAGTCTCCTTTAGTACAATCTTTGGTTGGGGATGCAGTACCTGTTACTCCATGACCATATCCTGCCTGTACTAATGGGCCTGTGAGGATTTCTATTAATGCAGAAAGAGCATAACCTTTAAAACCACCAAATGGTAAAATTGAACCTTTTAATGCAGCTTCTGGGTCATTGGTTGGATTTCCATCTTTGTCTAATGCCCAACCGTCAGGTAAATCTAAGCCTTTTCTTTTTGATTCAATAATTTTTCCACGAGCTGTAACTGATGTTGCCATATCTACAGTAATGTAGGTTTTTGATGGAATACCTAATGCAAGAGGATTTGTTCCGATTAATGCTTCTTTACCACCAAGTGGTGCGATTGCAGGATCGGTATTTGCTAAAACAAGACCAATACAATTTTCTCTCAATGCTAAATCAGAGTAAAATCCGGTAACTCCAAAGTGATTTGAATTGTGAACTCCAACACAAGCAATTCCTACTTCTTTAGCTTTTTTGATTGCTAATTTCATTGCTTTATATGAAACAGCTTGTCCAAATCCACTATTACCATTTATTAATGCAATGGCAGGAGTTTCTTTTTCAATAGTAATGTTATCTTCTAAATTAATTGTTCCTGCTTCGATACTAATTAAGTATTGTGGGAATCTACCAAGACCATGAGAGGTAAATCCTTTTAAATCCGCATCAATTGTAGCTTCCGCTACTAATTCCTGGTCTTCTTCACTAGCTCCTAATCTTTTTAATATTTCTTTTACAAGAGCTATTTCGTTATCTTTCATTATCTTCATTTATTCACACCTCTTACTTTTCTAATCAGTATTCAATTTCAGATCCTTCAAAAGCTTTAACAGTGATTTTTTCGTCATCTGTTACTTTACCGATAATTTGGCAATTACAGTATT
This sequence comes from Methanobrevibacter sp., assembly GCF_015062935.1. Lineage (NCBI taxonomy): Archaea > Methanobacteriati > Methanobacteriota > Methanobacteria > Methanobacteriales > Methanobacteriaceae > Methanobrevibacter > Methanobrevibacter sp. The sequence continues at coordinate 153,430 of NZ_SUTM01000001.1, forward strand.
CTTTTAAAGTATTCATAATTTTTTCAGCTTCATCTTCTTCACAAATTACAACAAAACCGACACCCATATTGAAAACTTTATACATCTCTTTGATGTCCACGTCTTGTTGGTAAATTAGTTTAAAAATTTCTGGGACTTCCGGAAGGTCGGTAATATCATATCCGACACCTTTTTTCAAACGTCTGAGATTGGTAAAACCTCCTCCGGTAATATGAGCAAGTCCATTGAGTTTATATTCTTTTTCAAATAATGCCACAATAGGTTTAACATAAAGTTCAGTTGGTCTAATTAGCTCTTCACCAATTGTAGTGTCAGAATTTGGCATTTTATCATCAACACTAAATCCGGCATCATCAAATAGTGCTTTTCTTGCTAAGCTGTATCCGTTTGAGTGGATTCCATTACTTTCAATACCTATTAAAACGTTTCCAGGTTCTATATTTTCACCGGTAATGATTTTATCAATATCAACGAATCCAATACCGGTTCCTGCAAGGTCAAAATCTTTAATAATTCCTGGAAGTGATGCTGTTTCACCACCAATGATAGCTATTTTAGATTCTTCAGCACCTTTGACAAGACCTTCTGCAATTTCAGAAGCTCTTTCAGGGTCTGGCTTTTCAACAGCGAGATAATCAACCAATGCAATAGGTTCTGCGCCCACACATAGGATGTCATTAACAACCATGGCAATACAATCAATACCTACGGTGTCATATTTATTCATCATTTCTGCAATTAAAATTTTACTTCCTACACCATCAGTACTCATTGCAATGGCTTTGTCACCTAATTTAACTAAAGCTGCATAATGTCCGCTGTCTGTAATTATGTCTCTACATGATAATGTTGATTTAAGTTTATCTGCTAATTTTGAAACTGTAACAGCTTCAAGGTCTATGTCAACACCAGATTCTGAATAAGTAACCATATTAACACCTATTAAATTAAAATAAAATAAATTAATGTTGTAAATATATACAACATTGTAGTTTATAGTAATATTTTGTTTTAATTACTATATATAATATATTAATGAATTCTCACACAGTCTAAATTAATCGGAGTTTTAGTTTCAATTTTATAACTTCTATGGATTGATGAAGCTAAATCAACTGTTTTATAAGGGTCTCCGTGACATGTAATGACTTTTTCAGGTCTAGGATTGAGTCTTTTTACATATTCCATTAATTGTCTTCTGTTTGAGTGTCCACTGAATCCGTTAATGGTTTTAACTTGCATTCTTACACAGAATTGTCTAGTTCTACCATCATCATCTTCAAGAGGAATTTCTTTCCAACCTTTTTGAACTCTTCTTCCCATTGAACCTTCAGACTGATATCCTACAAAGATTAATGTATTTTTCTCATCTTCACATAACCATTTGAAGTATTCAACGGAGTTTCCTCCAGTTAACATTCCTGAAGTGGATAAAATTATTGCAGGCTGTTTACTTTCAACTATTTCTTTTCTTTGATCAATATTTTGAACTTTTTCAAACATATCGGATACAAATGGGTTTCTTCCCATGTGGAATATTTGGTCTCTTAAATCTTTGCTTAAGTATTCAGGTCTTGCAGTATGGATTGCAGTTGCTTCCCAAATCATTCCGTCAATATAGATAGGAACTTCTTCGATTAGTCCATGTCTCATGTATTCTTCTAATACTACCATAAGTTCCTGTGCTCTTCCTACAGCAAATACTGGAACTAATACTTTTCCACCACGTTTGAGTGTTTTGTAGATGGTTTTCATCATTTCTTTTTCAGCATTGTTTCTGGATGGCTGAATGTCTTCTCTTCCACCATAAGTACTTTCCATAATTACTGTTTCAGCACGTGGGAATCTGATTGTTGCAGGTTCAAGTAATCTTGATGGTTCGTACTTGAAATCACCTGTGTAGACGAGATTGTGTGCTCCGTCACCTATGTGCATATGGGATATTGCAGACCCAAGAATGTGTCCTGCATTGTGTAATGTTAATCTAATGTCTGGGGAGATGTCTGTTACCTCTCCGTAATCTAATGTGATGGTATTTTTAATTGCTTGTTTGACATGTTTTGATGTAAATGGTAAAGGATTGCCTTCTCTGTGAGCGATATCCAGGTGGTCAAACTGCAGTAATGTGGTTAAATCTCTGGTTGGAGTTGTACAATAAACAGGACCATCATATCCGTAATGGAACAGGTATGGTACAAATCCGCAGTGATCTAAGTGAGCGTGAGAAATAATAACTGCGTCCAATTCTTCAATTGAAAACTCCGGCGCATTTAAATAAGGGAATGCATTTTTATTATCTGATGCTGCTACATTAACTCCGCAATCTAATAAAACACGGCTATTTGGTGTTTGTAAAAGCATTGATGAACGTCCCACTTCTTTGAATCCGCCCATGGAAGTTACTCTTGCCCAATCATTTGGATATTTGCTTCCTTGGTGAATTTGACGTCCAAGGCGTTGTAACATTTTTTTCCTTTCTTTACTGCTGTTTTTTTGCACAGTCCTGATTTTTCCAATAATATCTGAACTAATTGGAGGAGTTCTTAAGATTTTAGGAGCCCATCCTGTATTTTTTACAATATTTCTGGAAGTAACTCCATATTTTCCAATTACAAGTCCTGGTTTTTTGGCGGTTATTACAACTTCTCCAGTAACTGTATCAAAATAAATGTCTGTGATTTCAGCACCGTCTGGAACTATTTCATGAACCTTGTCTATAGTTTTTTCAGGTTCGAGTAATGCACTTTTATCAGATCTGATAATTATTCTTTTTCTTAGTTCTTTTGCAAGTGACCTTATCAAGTCACCGTTTTCAGTTATAATTTCTGGATTTTTGGTGTAAACTACTACTTCAGGTCCTTCAAATTCTACTTTGGAAACCTGAATTTCGTTTGGTAGTTTTTGCAAAATCTCTTTTTTAATATTTTCTAAAATATCTGAAGTCATATAATCCCTTCAAAAAAAGTTATGTGTATTATTATAGTTTATGAAAAGCATTAAGCTATAATCAGGTAATTTCATAAACTATCTACACATTATTATATAAAAAAATAGTTAGTTATGAAAAATTAGTCTTTTGCTTTATATCTTATCCAAAACTTCTTTAATTTTTTCATTGTCTAACATTTCAAAGCCATCTTTGTCTACTTTTGCAACTAAATATCCGTTTCCGGAGTAAGTGTCACGTTCAGCAGCGGCTCTGATAGCTCTTATAGCTATTTCAATTCCTTCGTCAGTTGTTAAATCATCTCTAAATCTGTCTTCAAGAACTCCATATGCAACAATGGATCCTGAACCTGTGGAAATGTATGTGTCTTCAATCATACCTCCTGCAGGGTCTAAAGAGTAGAGAGATGGTTTATCTCCGTCCATTCCACCAAGTAATGTTTGCACATACATAGGTCCTGAACGTAATATATTTGCTGTCAGGGATGCTGCAGCTTTAACACTAATTTTGTCATTGTTTCTCATCTGATATAATGATACTTCAGCTTCAATAACTTTCATTAAACTTTGTGCATCTCCAACAGAACCAGCTATGGTTGTTACAATATGATCGTCAATTTTAAATATTTTTTCTGCGACTTTGTGAGCTACTAAATTTCCCATACTAGCTCTTCTTTCGCTTGCAAATACAACTCCATCTTTACAAGTAATTCCGACGGTTGTTGTACCTTCTAGTATTTTGTCATCCATTTAAAACACCTCATATAAGTATTTAAAATATTTTTCTTATTTCAACTACTTTGGTAGGTAATATATTAAAATTCAAATTAATATCTCTATTAATTTTTATTTAAAATCAGAATCAATAATTAGTATAAACTAACAATATTAATATTATCTATTTGCATATATAAACTTTTCTTTCAAAAGGTGAGAAAATGAAATATAAAAAAATTGGAGATATCCTAATCATAGATAAAAAATATTCAGGCAGTGATTTTGAAGAATTGTCCCTAAAACATAATGTTAAAACAATAATGGAAATAGATCATATCCAGGGCACAAAACGGGAACCTGTCTATAAGGTTCTTTATGGTGATGAAACCGAAACAATCAATAAGGAAAACGGGTGTTTGTTCAAATTAGATTTATCTAAAGTAATGTGGTCAAAAGGAAATAACAATGAACGGTTAAGAATCGCCAAACTTGTTGAAGATGATGAAACTGTTATCGATATGTTTGCAGGCATTGGATATTTTTCAATACCTATTGGTGTTCATGCGAATGCTAAAGAAATTTACTCCATAGAAATCAATCCCAATTCATACTATTATCTATGTGAAAATATTAAATTAAACAAGGTTAACAATATAACTCCAATTTTAGGTGATTGTATGGTTGAAACACCAAAACTAAAAGCAGACAGAATTATTATGGGGTATGTAAAGACAACTCATCATTATCTGAATGTAGCTATTGACAGCTTAAACAAAGGAGGAGTTATTCATTATCATGAAACAGTTCCTGAAAAATTAATGGAGACACGGCCGATTGAAAGAATTCAAGCCCAGGCCGGCAATCGTGATGTGGAATTATTGAAAATAAATAAAATAAAAAAATATGCTCCTGGTGTGGAACATGTTGTTATTGATGCAAGGATAAATTAGAAATGCTGTCTAAAAGCAAGTCATTTAACCATTCACTGTTAATGTATTTGTCATAAACACATAAACGTTCTGTTAATTCAAATCCTGCATCTTCAGTCAAAGACCTAAGTTCATCAATACCTGGCCATGGGGATGTAATATTAACATAATCCGGACTGACGGGTGATACTCCTCCCCAATCGTCAGCACCGCATAATAAAAATATCTGCGCTGTGTCATTGTTTAGATTTGGAGGAACTTGAATACTGACATCAGTATCCTTGAACAGCAAAGTACCTGCAATAACTGTTCGTATCATATCCAAAAAGCTAGGTTCTTTCCAATCTTCCATTTCAATTCCAGGAATTGGTGTAAAATTCTGTATAATTACTTCCTGAATATGTCCATAGGTATCGTAAATATCTTTAATTGTTAACAAAGAATCTGCTATTTCTTCTTTTGTTTCTCCAATTCCAATTAATATTCCTGTTGTATATGGAATTTTCAGTTTTCCAGCATTTGAAATAGTTTCTATTCTTAACTCAGGATTTTTTCCAGGGCTTTTCTTGTGTGCAGGCAGTTCCATTAACCTTTTTGATGAATTTTCAAGCATCAGTCCCATGGATGCATTCACTTCTTTTAACTTTTTCAAATCTTCAAAGCTAAAGTTGCCTCCGTTAGTATGGGGCAGAAGAGTGGTTTCATCTAATGTCATCTTACAGATGTCATAAACATAATCACTCATTTTTGAGTAACCGTATTCCTTAAGTTTTAGTTTGACTATTTCTTCTTCATCTGCATCTTCACCAAAGGTAAATAAAGCCTCTTTGCAGCCATATTTTTCAGCTTCCTTTAAATCTGCTAAAATTTCTTCTTTGGTTTTGAGAATAATTGCTTGAGGATCATCCGGATTCTTTTTAAAATTACAGTATCCGCAATCATTCCTACAGATTTCGGTCAATGGTATAAAAATATTTTTAGAATAAGTAATAAGATTATTCTCCCGATATTTTGCAGTTTCTAACATGAAATTAATAATTTCGCTATCAGTTGCATTTAATATTTGGAGAATATCCTCTTTGGTTTTAATTTTCATTTTTCACACTACTAATGTTCAGATACGGTCACTTCCACATAAAGTGGTGGAATTTCATTTTTATCTTCCCAAATAGCTATAATAATATCAAAGTTCGGAACTTCAAACACTTTATATTCTACTACAAGGCCCATAGATTCCAATTCCTCTTTCATTCTCATGAATCCATTAGTATCTACGTCATTTGTAGTTGTTTCACTTTCTTTGATATTTTTGTCTCCAGTTTTTAAAATTTCATCAATTTTTTCAGAAGTTGGTTCTAATTCGGTTCCTTCTAAAATTTCCCCAATTTCATTAAGTTTTGATGAAAATTCATTAAGCGGCAAGACTTTTCTTGATCTGCCTCTAACGATTAATATTCTTTCATTATCAATTGCAGGCCTTGAACCTTTAAAAGCATCAAAAAAGCCCATTACTTTACCTGCAAGTTCATAAGTTTTTTTCATTAAATCAGATCCTATTTAATATTCAATTCAGCTTTAAGTTCGCCCATTGTGGTAACTTTTTCCGCAAATGCGTTGTGTCTGTGAATACTTTCCTGGTTTTCCTGACGTGATGTAATTAATGTATCATCAGGGAAATCAGAGTACTTTTTAGCAATGCTTTCCATCATGTTTCTAACGCAATCTTCAACAAATACTGGTTTTTTGTGCGCATTCATTACGGTTGCATTTTCATCAGGTCTTTTAAGTAATTCACATACTGGTGAACTCATTGATTGCTCAATTATTTCAATTAAATCTTCTGCTTTGACAACTTTATCTTCCGGAACTTCAATAAACAATGTTCCAACTCCCCTTTGGTTGTGTGAAGCAAAAGTAACAGTATCTAATACTTTTTGTGTAGTTTCTTCATCTAAAAATTCTAATAATTTAATTTTATCAGATTCTCTTACAGATTCTTGTGCACATGGACAAACGGTCATTCCAATGACTTCAGCACCAATACTTTTTTTGATGCTGACATTTCCGTCATCATCTCTAAAACCAATTGCTTTGGCTTTTAATTTTGCCATTTCTTGGGTTTTATTTTTAGTCACTGGGGACTCTTTCATAAACATAAAATCGGTAGTCATAGATATTTCAACACGCTTTGCGTATTCGTGCTTTTTCATCATGCATTCAACAATTTCAGCACATAATGATTCAACATCTATGGTATTTCCATTAGCAACAGTTTCAAGAACTTCACTTATTGCTTCTGGATTTCTGGACATGTGTACACCTTTTTGATCATTTGGTAAATCTACAAATGCATCAAATGTAGGCAATAATATTATAGGTCTTTTATTTGCTCTTTCTAATTGTAATAGTTTTTTAACTCCTGTAACACCTACTCTAGTTAATTTAATAGGTATCTTTGGAGTGTCATCTTGTGTGTCGGGTAAGCATACAGCCAATTTAATTACCTCGAAAATTTTGTTTGAACATTATATATTTATCATGTCCTTTTATTTATATATTTATATTTATTTATTAATTGTACAATTGAGGCATGTTTTTTAATGGAAACTGATTTTTACAGATTAAATATTGTTGATTTGTATTTTTTAGAGGGTATTGATTTAATCAATGAGTATCATGTTCGCTATTTTTTTTTAAAATGTTCGGGATTTTCTTACAATGTGGGTCATCTTTAAGTTATAGTTAAAAATTAATTTTTGTAAAGTTATTATTTTCCCATATTTTTTATTAAAAAATAATTCTGTGATGTTCAGGCAATGTTATTTTGTTTAATTTATTTAAAATTATATAAATATGTAATAAAATTTAGACAAATATTCGTTTTTTGTACAATGTCAAAAAAGTTATATGAAATATATTTTTTTAGATTAATTTTGAAAATTAACAAAAAAAGAGTGATGTGCAGTAAGTATTTTACTGCATTTTTAAAAATTTTTATAAGATGTTTGAAGATCCCATGTCTTCTTTAATAACATCTAAAACGGTTTGGGTGTAGGTTCTTTCTATAATTGGGTCTTTTAATAGTTCTTTAATGAATGAATTTAATTCATTGGTATTTCTGAATTTAGCAATTAAAAATGCGTCATATTCGCCGGTAACGTCGTAAATTCCAACAACGTTTTTATTGAAGAATGTTTTTTCTTCCCAATTTTTGAGTTTTCCACCTTTTACTCTAACTCCAATAATTGTAGTTAAAACAAATCCGAGTTTTTCGTGGTCAATTACAGGGGAAAACTTTTTGATTACTCCTGATTTAACCATTTTGTCAATACGGTTGTGTACAGTACCTACAGACACGTCTAAACTTCGTGAAATTTGCCTATAGGATGTTCTCACGTCCTCATTGATAATTTTAAGGATGTTGATATCGGTGTCATCTAGTTTGATAACATTATCTTTAGTTTTTACCATTATTTATTCTCCTATTTTGAATATTTTATATAGAAAAAATCTATATTATTTAAACTTATTATTATAATAATAATTTTTTATAATATTTAAAAGTATTGATTATTTGTATATTTTTTTTTAAATTTTTATTCTAAAAATTAAGAATGGAATATTGTTTATGTAAATTTTAACCAATTTTTTTTTAATGAGGTATATCTTTTAACAATCGTTAAATCATTTTATGTTTATTTTAGGTATATTTGAATAGATTTTATTAATTAAATTGTTATTTACATAATTTAAGTAAAATATTTTTTATATCTGAAATCGTTGCATCACTTTTGATTCCTAATGGATTAAAATGTGTTTTGATGGCTAAAAATCCTTCTTTTTTAATTTCATCAAATATTAAATCTAATTTAGGAGCACTAATGGTTAATGATTTGCATAGTTTGTGGATTTCATAAAATGTTGCTGGAGCATCAGCTTCTTCAAGGCAACTGTTTAAAAGTTTCAATGCTTTCTTTTCACTATTGATCTTTTTATTGTCAATCTCTTTAATCATGTTTTCAATAAATTCTCCATCTTGAAGGTTTCCTAACCATAACGGTCCTGCATGAATTAATTTTTCACCACATACTGGACAGATTTCATCAATTGGTCCGGCAATTCCTTTGCTTGTTTGTCTGTGGAGACAATGTTTACAATGGCTAATGTATCCAATATTTTTTAAACATTCATCAGTTTTTTTCGGACCTTTTTTGACATATAAATATAACCTCATATAATGTTCGGTGCTGTGTGATAGCTTCACTTCAATGTATTTTCCGTATTTTGCAAGAGTTAATGCAACAAATCCTGCTAGGATTCTAATGCCTGTTTCGTGACAATATTCACTTTTATATGGTTTTGCATTGTATTTGCGTATGCAGGGCTCTTTATATGTTCCGCAGAGTGCAGAAGTATCTGTAGCAGTTACGCATAACAATGAATTTCTACGGGCACAGTATCCTGCTGAATCTAAAAAGGGTGATGGTGTTCCAAATGGATCAATATCTATAACATCGAATTCCCCTCTTTTCATCCTTAAAAACATGCTTGCATCATGTTGGAAAACTTCAATATCTTCCAAATTGTTTAATTCAATGTTATGTTTTTCATAAAAATTTGCAGTTTCACTAATATCGTTTATTGAAACGTTTCCAACACCTTCAATTTCATTTTTATAACGAATTCCCCGAATTCCACTTCCTCCAAATAGGTCGCAGATATTTATTTCTCTTTGCTCTTGTCTTTGAAATACCTGTATTGCAAGTATTGATAAATCTCTGTTTAATTCCATATTGGGGTTGTAAAATACTGGTGCGTCAGATGAAACTTTATCAAATTCTGGAAATTCGATTTTTGTTAATCCTTCTTCAATAGTTTTTATTTTATATTCATCCATTAATTTCACTCTTGATTGTTTTTAATAATTAAGTAATGTTTTAAATATTATTAGATTTAAATATTAGTATAGTAAATTTAAATCTAATTGGTGATAACTGTGTCAGATATAAAAGTTCCGATTGCTAAACCTATAATTGGAGATGAAGAAATAGAAAATGTAGTTGAAGTGCTAAAATCAGGTATGATTGCTCAAGGTCCAAAAGTGGAAGAGTTTGAACAACGTTTTGCTGATTGGGTAGGTGCAGAGTACGGTATTGCTGTGAACTCAGGAACTGCTGCATTGCATACTGCACTGCTTTCCTGTGGAATTGGCGAGGGCGATGAAGTCATTACAACTCCATTTACATTTATTGCAAGCGGAAATTCAATTGTATACACTGGTGCTAAACCTATTTTTGCAGATATCGATTTAAAAACTTACACTATTGATCCGGATTCAATTGAAAAATTGATTTCAGAAAATACTAAAGCAATTTTACCTGTTCAGTTATATGGTCAGGCTGCAAATATGGATAGAATTAATGAAATTGCTGAAAAATATGGGTTAATTGTTATTGAAGATGCAGCTCAAGCTCATGGAGCAACATCCAATGGTGGTAAAGTAGGAAGCTTAGGAGACATGTCCTGTTTTAGTTTTTACCCAACAAAAAACATGACAACTTCTGAAGGTGGAATAATCACAACCGATGATGAAGAACTGGCTGAAAATGCCAGAGTATTTAGGGCACATGGAGCCAGTATCAGATATCACCATGATGAAATCGGATACAATTTTAGAATGACCGATATCGCAGCGGCAATAGGTCTTGCACAATTAGATAAAATTGATGGTTTCAATGATAAAAGAATTGAAAATGCAGATTATCTAAACAATGGATTAAAAGATGTTGATGGCGTAATCACTCCTTACTGCGCTGATGGATCAAAACATGTTTATCATCAATACACAATTAGAGTTGAAAAAGGAGACCGTGATGATTGGGTTGATATCATAAACGATTGCGGTGTGGGAACAGGTATTCATTATCCAATTCCACTGTATAATCAACCTGTTTACAAATCATTAGAAATTGAAGGAAATTGTCCTAATGCAGAACTCGCTGCAGATAATGTTATTTCACTTCCAGTTCATCCGTCACTTACCAAAGAAGATTTGGACTTAGTTATTGAAGCAGTCAAAACAGCTTCAAATCAAATAGAATAATTTTATTCTATTTTTATTTTTTTAATTATTTTTTTTGTTTAACTTATTTTATATTTACACTGTACATGTAATTGGTGTAAAGTAATAGTTTATTTAAGCATTTGATTAACTGTATCTACTTTTGCATCTAAAGTCCTATTTTCTAGATCTCTTCGGTCATCAACTTTTATCACAGTATAAACCCTACCTATTCCAAGTTCAAAAATTGCCTCTTGTGCGGCAGCTATTGCAGAATATAATTCTTCTAGATTTTCAGCTTCTATTTGTGTTCCCATTCCTGTTAATTGGTAACTTAATCCTGAATCCTTAATGGATTGAACTGCAGCGGTTACATAGTCTTTACATTCGGTAGTTTCAGTTCCAACAGGTAATATTGCAAAATCACATGTAATCATTTTTTTTCACCTAGTAAAATTATTTATTTATCTTCGTATAAATTAATTTAGTAATGGTAAAATTAAACAAAGATGAATTTAATAAAAAGATTTTTACAAGAATCAATAATCTTATCTCTGATTATCAATTAGTTAAGGAAAATGAGCTTATAGCCGTTGCATTGTCCGGGGGTAAGGATAGTGTGTTAACATTGCATGCGCTAAAAAATTATCAAAATTATGTGGATTTTGATTTGGTGGCTATCAGTGTTGATGAAGGTATTGAAGGTTATAGGCAGCACGGCATCGATTCCGCTGTTCAAAATGCAAAAGACTTGGGTGTTGAACTTGTTCAAAAATCCTTTAAAGATGATGAGGGATTCTGTTTAGATGATGTCTATCAAGATTTTAAAAGCGCTTGCATTCCATGTGGTGTTTTCAGAAGAAATATTTTAAATAAAACAGCTTATGAATTGGGTGCAGTTAAAATTGCAACTGGACACAATCTGGATGATGAAATTCAATCATTTTTAATGAGTTTTGCAAGGGGAGATACAATTAAATTTTCAAAATTTGGTCCTGAACTTGATGTAATTCATCCCAAGTTAGTTCCAAGAATTAAACCACTGTGGAATACTCCCGAAAAGGAAGTTGGAATGTGGACTGTATTAAACGACATTAATATTCATCTTGATGAATGTCCATATTCTCATTTGTCATTGAGAGCTAAAATTAAAGAGTTTTTAAATGTTAATGAGGATAAATATCCTGGAATAAAAAATAATGTGATGGAATCATTCCAAAAGATATTGACTTTTGAAAATGATATTGTCACAAGCCTTAATGAATGTGAAGTTTGCGGTGAGCCTACTTCATCAAAGGTTTGCAAGGCCTGTGAGTTAAAAGATTTAATTTCTCAAAATTGCGAAGGCCATATACACGATGAATAATGCAACAAGTATAATTCCTTCTTTCTTATCATATTTTTCTTGTGTTTTTCCGAATATGAAACATAATATTGTTACTGCAAGCATAAATACTACATCAATTAACAAACTTGAGTCCAATGGTATTGCACTAATTGCACTGCTTGCACCCAATACGAATAATATGTTAAAGATGTTTGATCCAATAACATTACCTATAACTAACTGATTTTCTCCTTTCTTTAAAGCAGTAAGTGAAGTTACAAGTTCTGGTAAAGAGGTACCTATTGCTACAATGGTTAAACCTACCAATGTTTCACTCATTCCAAGTGCCATTGCTATATCTGATGCACTATTTACAACCAAATCTCCACCGAGTATGATTCCAGCAAGTCCGACAACTATGAAAATTATACTTTTTGGAAGAGATAATTTTGCTTTTTCAACTTTATTTGCATTAGCTGATTTTTTAGATGAACGAATGAGGTATAATACGTATGCTATTAAAATAATTAACAGAATTATACCTTCGATGTTTGTAATATTCCATCCAATCAATATAAATGCTGCAAATAATATTGTTATTGCAACTAAAAAAGGCAAATCTTTATTCAAAACACTTTTTTCCATTAATAAATCGCCGAGTAATGCTGAAACTCCAATAACCATTAAAATGTTAAATAAGTTACTTCCAATTACGTTACTTACTGCCATTGCATTATTTCCGGTTAATGAAGATGTGATTGAAACAGCGGCTTCAGGGGCACTTGTTCCAAATGCAACAATTGTTAAACCAACAATTATGGTAGGAATTTTTAAAAGGGATGCAATACTGCTTGCACCATCAACAAAAAAGTCAGACCCTTTAATTAAAAATACAAATCCTATGATTAATAACACTACTTGGATTATTATCGAAGCGTCCATTTTATTCCTCCAAAAATTCTTCTTGAGGTCCTAAGTCTGTAACAAGAACCTTATCAATTTGGTGACCGTCAATATCCACGATTTCAAAAATGAATCTTCCACATTCATATTTGTCTTCTTCATCAGGGATTTTACCACTTATACTTAATATAAATCCTGCTAAAGTGGTGTAGTTGTCTTCCTCTTCATCAGGCAGATTTCCTTTAAAATCAAATAACTTTTTAAATTCATCAATATTGTATCTGCCGTCAATTAGCCAGGTTCCGTCATCCCTTTGGATTGCTTGAGGTTCATCTTCCTCATCTATGCCTGGAATGTCTCCTACAATTCCTTCAAGTAAATCGTTTAAAGTAATTAATCCTTCAACACATCCGAATTCATCCACAACGAGAGACATGTGAACATATCCTTGATTTTCTTTGAATTCTCTTAATAATTCTAATGTTTCCATATGTTCAGAGACAACCAAAGGTTCTTTTACAATTTTATGCACATCAAATTTTTCATCACTAAACAGTACTGAAAGAATGTCCTTTGCTTGGACAACTCCTATGAAATCATCTAATTCTCCTTTAGCTATTGGGAAGATTGATCTTTTACTTTCAATGATTTTTATTTTGTTGATTTCTCTTTCATCTTCCAAATCAATCCAGATGATTTCGTTACGAGGGGTCATTATACTTTCGACTTTTTGATCATCTAGTTTGAAAACCCTTTTGATAATGTCTTCTTCTTCTTTTTCAATAGTTCCGTCTTCTCTTCCTTCTCTAATCATCAATTCGATTTCTTCTTCAGTAACCAAATCATCGTTTTTGTTTTCAATTCTCAGCACCCATAAAAGAAAACTACTTGATTTTGCGAGAATGAAACTGACTGGTTTACAAACTTTTGAAAGAATCACCATACTTTTTGCAACTTTAAGAGAAACTTTTTCCGGTTCATTTAAAGCAATTACTTTTGGCACGATTTCTCCCACAACTAATGTCAAATAAGTTGTAACGATAACAACGATTGCTACACTTATCGGTTCGCTGTAAGGTACAAAAGAAATTAATTTGGAAAGGGGTTCTGCTAAAGTTACTCCTCCAAAAGCCCCAGTTAAAACACCAATTAAGGATATTCCAATTTGAACTGTGGATAAAAATTCATTAGGGTCTTCTAATAAATCAAAAACAATTTGTGCATTTTTATTTCCTTCGTCTAAGTATTTTTGCATTTTTGCTTTTCTTATGGATACAACAGCCAGTTCGGCCATTGACAGGTATCCTGTAAATATTATTAAAATTAATATTATAATTATCTCGAGTGTCGTTCCAATCATTTTTAACAAACCAATTAAAACTTATAATTCACTGGCTCGTTTAAAGTCAGTGTTTCCATATATCTCATCTTGCATTTGCTGGACGGCATAGGATGCATCTTCTCTGGTCTCAACTCGTTTAAATATTCTTCTTGATTTGACTTTCAGTGTTTTTCCACAAACACATTTACGAGTTGCCACTCCTTTTTTTGCATACAATACACGACCGCAGTCGCATCGAAATATAAGATACATGATATTTTTTCCATTTAAAATTAATAAGTAATTATTATATTATCAATATGTTATATAAAATTTTCACTATGCACCAAATAATTTAAAGATTAACGGCATGAAAACCTGTGACGGTAAAATTACTAAAGTAGCTATGCTGACGCCTAAATTAGTTCCAACAACCACTAAAAGTATCCTGAATATGTTATTGTTCCATAAATCTCTAAATCCTTCGATTTTAGCTAAATTCTTTATGTCACTTTGCCTTACTTTCCTGTATTTTGCTTCGGTCAGTCCTGAAAACCATCCTGCAGCAAGCAATGGGTGGATAATGGTTAATGGTGCAACTACTCCTCCAACAATTGCAGATTGAATTTTTGAACCTGAAAGTATTGACCCTAGGAATCCCATTATCATACTGATGATAATAAAGTCATAGAAGTTTCCGACAATATTTATCCCATTAATATATGCCAGAAAAAATATCACCACAAACATTATCGGAATTAAAGCCAAAATAATTTTAAGCCATGGAATTCCTTTTTTTCCTTCAATTTTTTCCAATTCGCTTAGTGGAGGTAATGTTTCAGGATTATCCAAGTATCTTTCAATTCCTGGCCTGTGACCTGCACCCACAACAGCAATTACATGATCTTGGGGTATTTGAAGTATTTTTCCTGCAAGATAAGCGTCTCTTTCATGAACTAATACTTCATGGACGCTTGGGGCTTCGTCTTTAAACATTTCCATTAAATCGTCAAGATTTTCGGGATTTTTTAACTCTTCAATGTCCACATCTTCTTCATCACCAAATCCTAAAACTGAAGCCAGCAATCCAAACATGAATTTAGCTTTTTCCATAAAGCCCATTTTGTTTAATGCTCTTTGCAATGTGGTGGATATGTCTCTGTCTATAAGTGCAATTGGAATCTGTAAGTCTTCGCATGCTTCGATAGCTCCCACCATTTCAGAGCCCGGCTTTACATCAACATCTTCTCCAATTTTGGATTGGAAGTAACTAAGAAGTGTTGTTGTGAAAAATAATCCTACTTTATTGTCTTTAATTATCTGTGTAACTGAAATTTTATCGTCTTCTACAATTCCTGCCATTTCGTTTTTAAGGCGTATGTATCGTCCTCTATCCAGTTCAATAGCTACTACTTCCGGGTGTTGTTCATAAATAGCATCCTTAACTTCATCAACACTGTCTGATGATACATGTGCAGTACCTATTATAGTTAAACATTCTCTTTTCAATAAAAACACTTCTTTTATTATTATATTATCTAATTATTATGAAATCTAAATATATAAATTTAATCTTTAATTAAGGTTAATTGGTTATTTGAATACAAAGCCACATTATCAGTAATATTTTTTTTACAGCAGCAATCGATATCCTGCACATATCCTAATGAAGTCAGGCGTTTTCCAGAGCGGGAATTATGAAATCCTTTTTTTACATATTCCTCGTCTCTGCTGGCCATTATTGCCGCTTTTGCAATGTCGTTTAGTTCATATTCCTCTAAATTTTCACAAATCCAATAGAGAATTTCACCGGATGCCAAAAAATCTTCAAGGGCAAATTCTCCTTTTACACCAGCCATGACCACATCAATATGATTTTTAGACATTTTTACGGATTTTTCACCAACGGATTTTGCGTTTACAAGTGATCCCACAAGAACTGTAGAATTCATATTTTCTAAAATTCTAGTGCCGTTGCTTGTTGTTAAAATCATGGTGTTTTCATCACTTTCATATTCCTCGGCAAGTATCGGGGAGTTTCCAATATCAAAGCCTTCAATTTTCATGCCGTTTCTTTCTCCGGCCAAAACACCACCTAATTCTTTTTTTAGATTAAAAGCCTGTTCTGGTGTGAAACATGGTACGATTTTTTCAAAATTGTTAAGTGCCAATGTTATTGTTGTACTTGCCCTGAGTGCATCAACCATTATGGAAATGTCTTCACTGACAGTTGTCTCTAAACTTAATGTGACCTTCATGATGTAATTTATATTATATGTTAATATATAATATATAGTATGAAAATTATCACAACACCTATGTGTGAAGAAATCGTAAAACTGGCAGGAATCTCAGAGTATATTGTTAATAAGTTTCCTGATGAAGAAGAAGGGGATTTGGCTATTGCACTATCTGAAAGCAATGTGGAAATGGATTGTGTGCCTATAAAAATCAACACTCCATCACAGATTTTTGAAAGCATTAAAAAAGTTTCTAAAATTAATGAAAAAGAGCTGTCAGATGAGGATGTGCTGGCTTTTTTTAATGATTATGAACTTTCAAAAAAATATTTGAATTTTAATTTTAAAAGGGATGTGAATGTTAAGGTTTATTCTAAATTTTTAAGAGACATAGTTGAAGATGTTGGGTTCAATATAGTGCAAGAAAACTATGACTATGTAATCTATCCTGATTATTTAAAAGAGGATGTTAAAGAAAGTGAAAATCTTGTAGAAATATCTTCTCATAACTGCATTTCTAAAAATCCATTTGAAAAAGTGGAAGTCAGATATGCCATTTTAGAAAGTTTAATATAATATAGGATTTAAAACTTTAATCATAATAAAATTGCATTTTTAAAGAGTTGTTTATATGTATGAAACATTAATATTTACTGGCGGAGTTCACAAAAGTGAAGAGATTAAAGAGTTAATTGAAGATTTGGGAGGTTTTATTCTCCAGGACAGCATTCAACAAATGGAATTAGTTTTAAATATGGCTGTTCCACTGGAAGATGTTGATAAAATTGAAAAGAAATCTTCTGAATTATTAGGTAAAATATCTGTTGCTCCTATGGCCGGTTCTGAAATAGCTATTGTTTCACCAACTCTTGCAAGACACCATTTGCCTCATGCGGCATGCGATATTTCCGAATATCTGCGTGAATTCGGTGCAAAAGATAACATGATTGGTCTTGCAAGGGGAGATGGTAAAGGTACAGCAGGTATCACTGAAGAAGAAAAAAGTTTAATAGAAGAACATGACATAGCTATTTTTGCATTAGGCAGTTTTGAAAATTGCATTAAAGAAAAAGCGTTCTTATATGATACTATTGACATACCTGTAATTGTTACCGGATCACCTTACATGTCTTCAGATGAACTTCCAGGCGCAGATGCATATGTCGGAGGTCTCGGCAGGATTCCTAGAAGACTTAGAAGAGGTCCGGATATACGTGCATTAGATAATTTGGTTGAAACTATAGAACAAATATTAAATGACAAAAAACGTGAAATGGCTCTTGACCCACCGTTAGTCCCATCTATTGTTGTAAAAAATGCAATTGAAAATCAAGTTAAAGAAATTAAAGATGTAATTTCTCCGACACCAGTAACTTCACAACTGGATGGTGTTCGTGTAAAACTAAATTATGACAAATATGCAGATGTAATTGGAAATGTCATTATTGACGGCAAAAAACTATCTGAACTTGCTGAGATAAAAAAATCATTCATGTATGATTATATCTTAGTTAAAATTAACAGTGAGAGTTCTCTTGTAGAGGATTCAAACTAATCTTTTTTTTATTTCATTATTCTCATTCCAAAGAAATTCACGGCATCCACTAAATCGTTGAATTGTTCTAACTCTCTTTCTATAACATTTTCGTCAGTCATATCAATACTTAGTTCACCATCAACTGTTAATGTGTCAGGGCCACGACCAACAATTCTTTCAACGCCGTCTGAGCTTAAAATTCTCTCAGCATCTAATTGATGGACAAATGAACGTCCAGGTATGATTACTGCTTCTTTTATGTCGCTTAAATCCAATTTTTCCAAGTCTTCTTTTGTAATTAAACATGCAATTTCCTTTTCACAGGCAACAACATTGACATTGTCTCCGGTTTCCAGTTTTGAAAATATTTTTGAGATATAAGGTTCAGCAATTTTGGATGTAATGATTGTGGCCTCACCGGTAATAGGTTTAATAAACTGTAGAAATATTTCATTTTCAGGACTGGCGATTGCAAATGGCCCTCCAGTTTCAGGATCGCATACTGGGGTTCCGCTTACTCTGAATTTATATTCTTTATTGATTTGTTTAACCAACTCGGAAAACTCTTCAACAGGTTGTGATTCAATGCCTTTTATGATTGGTTCGTTGCCTAATATCAGACCTTCATTAAATGTATTTGCAAATCTCATTAAAAGCATTCCTTTTGCACCCCATTGTTCTAATGAGTTGCATGTTTCCCGTAATACGTCTCCGTCATTGACTCCAGGTATTATTACTGCAGCACCTGTTAGGTCAATGTTTTCACAAAATATTTGACAGGATTTAAGGGCTTCCTGTGGATTTGGGTCTTTTACCCATTGTTTTCTAAGCACAGGATCTGAAGCAAAAATAGTAAATGAAACTTCCTTAACTCCATTATTTATTAAGTTTGTAGCAGTTGAACTGTCAGTTATCCCTTTGCCGCATGTATACCCTAATATTGACGGTATTGAAAATTGATTCAAATTAGCAGTAAGGCTTTCAAGGTAAGGATAACAGCTTATGTCTCCTCCACCGCTTATATATGCGGAAATTTCACCGCCTCCCCTATTCATCATCAGAGCACTTTGAACCTGATTCATAACTTCAAATGGGGTTTTAAATGCTCCTTGGGATTCAGCTACTCCTTTACTACATCTTTCACAGCCAATTTTATTAGGTAAACAGTGAGCACAGCCAAATACTTTAATATCTTTAACCTTTCTGAAGTAACAGTATTTGCAAAAACCGTTACAATCTTTACCAGGTATTCCTCCAACATCTGCTACAACTTGCATATTATATTATTCTTTAATTCATTTTATTTATAAATGAAGTATGAATTTTCAAACCAAATTTTTTTATTACTTTTAGTATTATTTATTAACATATAGGGGTAAAAGTAATAATTTATAATTTTTCTTTATTTTTAATATTAATTATTAAAATTTCATATTTTTTTACTTAATCATACTTATATTTGTTTTAAAGAATAATTACTATTAGATGATGGTTTGTTTTATTATACTGTTGATTTTATTAGTTTAAAAAAGTATTACTTTTGAACCCATTTTTCTTAAAATATTTTTCTTTTATTATACTTTATAAACTTTTCTAAAATGTTTCATAGGTAATCTTTATATTATATCTTTAATAAAATAAAATTTGTATACCATATGGCTGGCTATTGCAAAAACTTGCTTTGTAGCTAAATACTCAATTTGGTAAAAAAATTTACCATTGAGAGTGGTATATTAGTTAAACTCTATTTATTTAGGAGGGAAAAAATGGCAAAGTTTGATGATAAAATCGATTTATTCGATGATAGAGGCAACGAAATTGCATCTGACGTACCAATCGAAGCTATTAGTCCATTAAGAAACCCTGCAATTCAAAACATCGTAAAAGGTGTAAAAAGAACTGTTGCAGTAAACTTAGAAGGACTTGAAAAATCTGTTAAAACAGCATCTGTTGGTGGAGACAAATCTAGAATTTTAGGAAGAGAATTAGATCTCGATATTGTTGCAAACGCAGAAGCAATCGCAGACAAAATGAAAGGAATTATTCAAATTTCTGAAGATGATGACACTGTTGTAACACCTATTTCTGGAGGAAAAAGGTTATTAGTACAAGTACCTACTAGAAGAATTGATGTCGCTGCTGAATACTCCACAGCTCCATTATCTTCCGCTTCAGCTTTAGTACAATCTGTTATTGATGTTTGTGATGTAAGCATTTATGATGCTAACTTTGTAAAAGCTGCAGTATTAGGTAGATACCCACAATCTGTAGACTACAAAGGATCTAACATTGCAACCATGTTAGACATTCCACAAAAACTCGAAGGTGCAGGTTACGGTTTAAGAAACGTAAAAGCAAACGACTTCGCTGCTGCTACTTTGAAAAACACTTTCCAAGCTACCGCATTAGCTGCTATCTTTGAACAAACTGCTATGTTCGAAATGGCTGACGCTTTAGGTTCATTCGAAAGATTACACTTATTAGGTTTAGCTTACCAAGGTTTAAACGCTGATAACTTAGTATATGACTTAGTAAAAGATAATGCTGATGGTACTGTTGGTAGTATCGTACAAGCAACTATTGCTCGTGCAGAAGCTGATGGAATTATTGCTCCTGAAGAACAATTAACCGATTTCGCTATTTACAACACTGACGACGCAGCTAAATGGAACGCATATGCTGCTGCTGGTGCTGTTGCAGCAACTATGGTTAACGTAGGTGCAGCTCGTGCTGCTCAAGGTATTCCATCCACTTTATTATACTTCAACGACAACCTTGAATTCGCTACTGGTTTACCTGGTCTCGACTATGGTAGAGCAGAAGGTGTAGCTGTAGGATTCTCCTTCTTCAGTCACTCCATCTACGGTGGTGGAGGTCCTGGTCTCTTCAACGGTAACCACGTTGTAACCAGACACAGTAAAGGATTCTGTATTCCTTGTGTAGCTGCTGCTATGTCCTTAGATGCAGGAACACAACTCTTTTCACCAGAAGCAACTTCTGGTTTAATTAAAGAAGTATACAGTCAAATTGACGAATTCAGAGAACCTATTAAAGCAGTTGCAATCGCAGCTGATGAAATTAAAGGTGACATCTAATTAATTTAAACAAATCTAATTTGAAGGTCTAATCATGGATATTGAAATATTCCCTTACAGAGTTCTTGGAAGTGACACTACTGAAAAATTATTAAATGATTTAGAATCACTTGAAGATGTAAAAAGGACTGTTATTCAAGGTCCAAGATTCCCTAAAGGTGAAGCAACTTTACCTCCTCAATACAGGGAACGTAGAGTCATTAATGTTAATGGTGAAGATGTTGTTTTACAAGTTAAAACTGCTAGAATCTTTATTGAATTGACTTTGGAATCTACAATTGATGACATTGAAGAAATCTGTAATAAACATATTCCTTTTGGTTTTGACATTAATCAAGATAGGTCTCATTATATCAGAAAACAAAAAACTGTTACTGATAGGATTAAATACGGTAATAAAGAGTTACCGGATGAACTAATTGGAATGACTGATCAATATTCAACATTTGATGACCATGTGAATATTATTAAAAAGGATGACTAGATTTATATGATAGGACGTTGTACTCACGTAGTGGATTGTAGGGAAGCAAGCGGTATGGGTAAAGGTGGAAGCCTCGCTCAAAGAGGAACTTTCGCTGAATGCGGTACTGATGTATGTGCAATAGCTATGTCTCCTGGACGTAGACATATTACCAAACCAGTTTGTGAAATTACATTTGGATTACGTGAAGCTAATGTTTTAACCAGTACAATGGTATTAAATGCTGGTGCGGGCGTTCCTCATGATGCACCTGCTTCAGGTGGAACTTTGTTCGGACTTACTGATAAGGAAGTCGAACAAATGCGTAATTTCAAATTACTTGTTGTTCACTTAGGCGGTGTTGCAAATCATATTATATACAAAGCAAGATTAATTCTTAGGAATGTCAACAAACATTGCATAATCATATGCGAATCACCAGTGGACTGCGAAGATTTTGCCAAAATTGGTATTAAAACTTCAAAAGTCATGCCAGATGAAGCTGACATTAAAACTGCAGGAACTATTGATGATATTGTTACAGGTGTTATCCGTGGTGAAACAATTTCACAGGACAAATTAGATGAAATTATTAGAAAAGTTAAATTAGCATTAGGAGATGCATAATTATGGTACAAATTTATCCAGGTACTTCTCAGGTTGCTCAAAACAGAAGAAACTTCACTAACCCTGAACACGAGTTAGAAAAGTTAAGAGAAATTTCTGATGAAGACGTAGTAAAAATATTAGGTCACAAAGCTCCAGGTGAAGAATACAAATCAGTTCACCCACCATTAGATGAAATGGATGAGCCAGATGACAGTGTAAGAGAATTAGTAACCCCTATTGATGGTGCAAAAGCAGGAGACAGGATTAGATACATCCAATTCGTAGACTCCATGTACTTCGCTCCAGCTCAACCTTTCTTAAGAGCTAGATCTTACTTATCCAGATTCAGAGGAATCGATACCGGTACATTATCCGGAAGACAAGTAGTTGAAGCAAGAGAAAGAGACTTAGAAAAACTCTCAAAAACACTCTTAGAAACCGAATACTTCGATACCGCAAGAACCGGTATTAGAGGTGCAGGTGTACACGGTCACTCCTTAAGATTAGATGAAAACGGTTTAATGTTCGACATGCTCAGAAGACAAGTATTCAACAAAGAAACCGGTAACGTTGAAATGGTTAAAGACCAAGTTGGTAGAGAATTAGACGAACCTGTAGTCTTAGGTGAACCATTAGACGAAGAAACTTTAAGAGCAAAAACCACTATTTACAGAATAGATGGTGAAGCATACAAAGACGACGTAGAAGCTGTAAAAGTATGTCAAAGAATACACGTTTCCAGGTCCTTTGGTGCATTCAATCCAGTAACAGGATGGTAGATTAATATGGCTGATAAAAAATTCTTAGATGCAATGAAAAAGAAATTCAGTGAAGACCCAACTGAAAAAAGAACCCAATTCTACAACATGGGTGGTTGGACTCAATCTGAAAAGAAAACTGCATTTGTAAATGAAGGTAAAGAAATCGCTGAAAAAAGAGGAATCCCAATGTACAACCCAGACATTGGTACTCCTTTAGGTCAAAGAGCATTAATGTCTTACCAATTATCTACTACTGACACTTTCGTAGAAGGTGACGATTTACACTATGTTAACAACGCAGCTATCCAACAAGCTTGGGATGATATCAGAAGAACTGTAATTGTAGGTTTAAACACTGCACACAACGTTCTTGAAAAAAGGTTAGGTATTGAAGTAACTCCTGAAACTATTACTCACTACTTAGAAACTGTAAACCACGCTATGCCTGGTGCAGCAGTAGTTCAAGAACACATGGTAGAAACTGA